>JBHLSA010000058.1:0-9236 GCA_048882025.1 Candidatus Thorarchaeota archaeon
CTTTGGGATTACAGATGATACCACCCTTTGCTCCTCCGTACGGGAGATTGACAACAGCAGTTTTGATTGACATCCAGATTGCGAGGGCAGTTACTTCGTCTAAGCACACTTTGGGATGATAGCGGATGCCACCTTTAAAAGGACCAAATGCATCCCAATGTTGGACACGCATTCCTGTAAAGACTTTGATCCGACCATTATCCATGCGTACAGGAATGGAAACAACTAATGTTCGTTTTGGATTTTTTAACAGTTCCAGAATATCTGGATCAAGGTTCATTTGCGCAGCTACGATTTCCAATTGCCTTTTTGCTACCTCATATGGATTGGGCTCATTACATTGTGCACGGTCCAAGAGTTTCACCTCTTCCACATTGATGGAGTTTTCGCTAAATATAGGTTATAAGTGCTTCCCAGCAGCAAATGTAATTTTAGTGGAAGCGAGGGGTCGAGAATGATAATCTTTGAGTGGATGACTTTCTAGTGGTTCGTTGCTCACGTCGATTAAGGCGAATTATGGTTGCAAGGGTGGCTGCAAGATCTTCTCGTCGATATTTATACAGATGGTACCGAATGATGATGAACCGACTTCGCGGATCAGAAGGATTTCCGATGTTATTCGCTAACCAGTGGAAGGCATCTTCAGGCATGGCTAAAAGTTTGCGAGCGATGTGAGGATTTAACCTGGAAGGCATAAGCCAGTTGTCATTATTGATGAGAGAAAGTTTATCTGGAAAAGAAGATCGAGAGCTTGAACCGTGGGGAGTGATTTGAACAGTACCAGCCGTTGGTAGGATGTGGGGGAGGGAGATTTCACTAACGCCACTCAGCATGGCTAGGGCGACACTTAATTCCTGAATAGTATATTCTGCTAGTAAAGGTTTGGCAAGTATTTGTTGAATTCCAGGTTCTCGTGGATCTTTGGCGAACCGACGAAGTAGTCTTAAATCCTCACCTGAAAGTGCAGAGAGCTGATCGGAAAGCTGTTTTGCCCGGTGCACTTTAACCCGTTTTGAAAGGACATATGGGGGACGGTTCCGATTGAGAACCATTTTATCCCTCCTCAGTTGGTTGTATGCACACCGTGAGTTATAGATGTTCCCATAGGGTTGTTGAAAAAATTTCGCGAATTCAAGGGGACTTCTATATTTCATTGGAGGGAAGTGTCCGTTGAAGTGCGGCAATCGTGGCAGCGACGTCTTCCCATTTATACCGATAAAGACGGTGTTTAATTATAATTAACCGTGAACGAAGGTCTTGAGGTTTGGCAAAATTTTTCATTAGCCATAGAAAATCGTCATAACTCATACTGATTAGGATATCACTGATTTCTCTAGAGGCTTTTGCAGATGGCAAAGGAGGGCTTTCACTAGATGGCGTCAAGACACGTGATGGTGGTAGCGGAACAAGCTCCAGATTTGGTTTATAGGGTCTTGCAGTTTCATACCCGAGAGTTTTCTCACTCAGCGGAAGTTGGTGAACTCCATCAAGAGCAGCTAAGGCAAGGCGAAGCTCTTCAATAGAATAATCTGTTAATAGCGCCTTGTTAATGACTTCTTGTGCTTGAGAATCATTAGGTGTATGATAGATACGTCGAAGAAAAATCAGATCTTCTTCCGGAAGGAGTGCGAGTTTATTAGAGAGATCTTTGGTTCGCTTCACAGGTACCTGCACAGAATTTTCAATGATTGCAGGTTGTTTGGAACCCGGCACAGAGAACCACCTTACACTCTGCGGTTTTGAGGAAGAAAGGCATATTTAGGTCTTCGCTTTTTTGTGGCAAACAGATTAGATTCAGTAACTATTAATTTGTTTAGGTAAGGCGTTAATATTATTCTAGACGCCAATATATCTATTTCAGTATAGCATTATTTAATGGGTGTTATAAATGGGCCTTCGGCAAGTAAAGCAACAAATTAGAATTTTGGGTGTCGATGACGCACGGTTTGACCGTAAACGGGATGAATGGACACGGATAGTTGGAGTAGTTCACCGCGGAGGTGAATGGATTGAAGGATGCCTTCAGATACCAATTCAGATTGATGGTGATGATGTTACAGACCAACTAGCACGGATGGTTAAGTCTTCAACGCATTATGGGCAATTACGAGTAATCATGACTCGAGATACAATTTTTGGTGGAGTGAATGTATTGAGCCTACCTAGCCTTTATGAGAAGACGGGATTGCCAGTAATTGCTGTTTCTGATTCGAAGCCTAATATGAATCGGGTAAAAGAGGCATTTCAACGAATTAGTCCAGCATCTTGGAAACAAAAATTTAGACTATTAAAGGATTCGGGCCCAATTCGTGAGGTAGAATCACGAGCAAGTAAAGCACCTGTATATCTTCAATGGGCAGGTTTATCTTTTAAGCAAGTAGTCGAATTGATTCAGAAAAGTGCAACAAGGAGCCGAATTCCTGAACCCCTTCGTGTGGCCCATCTAATTGCTTCAAGTTTTGTACCTAATCCTTAAGGCATCCAATATTGCCAGATATTGATATTAAAGGAGCTTAGAAGTGAAACGGTAAGCTCGATAGGCAAACCGATAACTGTTGTGTAGCTTCCCTGAACTTGTTCAACCAAAAATCCACCCCGTCCCTGAATGGCATAGCCTCCAGCTTTGCCAATTGGTTCATTTGTAGCTACATAGTTATGAAGACCTTCGAGTGAAACATCGCGAAACTTAACACTTGCCCAGTCATGATCAACTAAAGATTGCTTTGTTGATATGTTAAGGAGAGCAACCGCAGAGAGTACACGATGCCATTTTCCCACAAGCTTCTTGAGCATTTCAATTGCTTCTGTCTGTGTTTGAGGTTTTCCTAGCACTTCCTGGGAATTGGTTATGACTACTGTGTCTGCACTAATGATAATCCCGTCAGAAATACTACTAAGGAGACTCCTGGCTTTTCGAAGGGCATTGGATTGAACGGTTTCAATGATAATCGAATCGTCAGCCTGTGGTATATGAATTTCTTTGATTTTGGGAGAGACTACTTGAAATCGAAGGCCTAGTTGGGAGAGTAAAGTGGCACGGTGTTTCGATTTCGAGGCAAGAAAAAGTGGTTTCATTGTTTAGGTCCTTAGCCGACGCCGTTATATAATAAATTTGAAGTTTCTTTGTAGGTCGCCATCGCGCAGATGGTTTGGGCCCGTTCAATGAGTTTGGGTTCACGAAGTTCAGAAGTGATTATGCCTTCTAATTCACCAATATCTTTCGCACGTATTTTAAGTAAAAGATCCCAGTCACCAGTAACCGTATGAACCTCTTGTATTGCAGGATGAGCAGCAATTCTTGCTATCATTTCGCGATCAGTTTTGGATTCTGTATTGCCCAATGAGTTTCGATTTAATGAAACGAATACAAATGAAACTAAAGGTTTATCTAATTTTTCGGGATCGAGAACTGCTCGAAACGAATGAATGTGACCTGAATCAGATAATTTTTTGATTCGGTTGTGAACTGTGGTAACCGGGATGTTTGTTGCTTTCGCTATAGCATTGGTGCGTTGGCGGCAATCACGCTCAAGTTCACGAAGTATCTTTCGATCTTTTTCATCGAGCATGTATTCGATTCCCCTTTCATGCATGCTCCATGACTGGAGTGTTATCCTCTCTTAGGGCTCTTTTTTGGAAGCTTATAAGTAGTCCGATGGCTGGAAGGGTGAAATTTGCCTTTCGCGGAAATCGTAACTAGCGAAAAAAATGTTATAAATAGGAGTAAGAAAACAATAGAAGCTTGGAGAAGCTTTAAATTTGAGGAACTGGAGACCTTTTTAAGAATACTCCATTTCGAAGGTGAAAGTGTTTATGGCAGGTGTAATTGACAACCTAGACCCCAGATATTTGAGAGGAGTGATTGACGCCCTTGAACTTGTTAGTTCATTTCTTGCTTGGAAAGCTGAACATCCTGAAAGCAATCGCACCCCGAAGGATTTCTTGCGAAAAGCCTTAGAGCAGTTAGATAAGAAGACGAAAAGCAAATTAGATGAAGTTCTTGGAATAGAGCTTGATGAAGAGTAAGATCACATTTATTTAACAATTCATCAGCATTTTCTTCCTCCGAAAAAAAAGGTTAGATCTTAGTTTGTTTGTGAGCTTTTGTGATTTCCTGAAGGGTCTTAATGGCGTTTTCCAACAAAGCCTTCGTTTCCTTTAGATTGAAGCCTGTGGCAGTAATTGCTACGCGGAGAGGTTGTCGGGATTGATAAGGCCGAGGTAATGATTTGAAATAGACTCCAGGTTCATCATCCATTAACCTGTCAATTAAGGGTGCTAGGTGAGATTCATCTAAAATGGGAACCTGAACGATTTTTTGTAAAATTGTTTTCTTAGAGAATTTCACTATTTGCGGAATCACAGCTTCTAAAAACATTGCTTGAAGTTCTTGAGGAACTCCAGGTAAGGAATAGAGTATCATTGTGTCTATTTGCATTTTGATTCCAGGTGCAGTTCCAATATTATTTAGAAGAGGTTCAGCGCCTTGGGGTAATTGTGCCATTTTTTTGCGTGATAAAGTGATTTCGGCATTTTCAACGAGATTTTGGGCTTTCAGATTTTGATAGCGGCGATTTACCATTTCTAGAGCAATGGGATGGAGTTCAAGTTTATTCCTAGCGGCTTTGGCAAGTCCTTGCGCAGTCAGGTCATCAAAGGTTGGTCCTAGACCACCACTTGTGATTAGAAGGGTCGTGTGTCGTGATAGACTATTATGAATGGCTGAAGCAATTGCGCTAACGTGATCTTCAACGACTTGTATGTGATTTACAGCTAATCCTACTTCTAGAAGACGTTGAGCTAGCCATTGCGAATTAGTATCCAGAGTTTGTCCAGAAAGAATTTCATTTCCGATGACCAATAATTCTACTCGATATGTCATGTTTGACCGCCGCTACGTCCAGTGAGCATTCGAGCATATTCATTGAGAAAGCATGCAAACCCTTTTTGAAACTGTCGTATTCCCTCAACTACCACATATTCATCACGTCCGTGAGCATGACCACCATGACCTAATCCACCAATTGCGAAGGCTTTTCTAAGAGGGGGGTCAGCATATACATACAGTGGAACGCTTGCAGGGAACATAGGCCAGATTTCGACACTATCAACGCCAGTTTCATAATAAGATTTCAGGAGAGCCTTAGCAATAAAGGTGTTATCACCGGATTTGGCCCAGTTCATTGTATAGCCGACTTTAACGTCGACTAGTTCACCAAGCCCAAGATTGGAAATATGATCTTGTACGAGTTTAGAGACTTTAGTGGGATCTTCATTCGGGGTAAGTCTTATATCAACGTGGGCGGAAGCTTCCCGTGGCAGAATAGATTTGAAAGATTCTCCAACGTAACCTGTTTTAATTCCAGAGATGTTAACGGTTGGTTTAAAGAGGAACCTTCGAAGGAGCTCTTCCATAGATTTAGCTTCAATGCTTAGATTAGAGGCATCTAATTGGAGTGCAGCTATTCCCGGATCAAAGGAAGTGGCTAGCAAGGAAAGTAATCGCTCATCATCTTCAGAGGGAGGTTGAACATCATCTAATAATCCGGGAATCAAAGGATGCCCATGAATATCTACTAAGGAAGCTAGTGTTTTTGCCAGAATATGGGCAGGATTTCGGATCCAACCAACTTCAGCAGAGTGTAGATCCCGTGTTGATGGGCCATGACAAAGTAAGCGGAGAAACACAATGCCTTTTGTCCCCAGAAAAATACGCGCAATTCCTCGCCTATCAGTAGCAAAAAAAGGGTAATAGACGGCGTCAGCATTTTGAATTTCCTTTTGATGATCTTGCACAAATTTTGGAAGACTCGGGCTTCCGCTTTCTTCTTCACTATCAACAACAATCAGAAGATTAAGAGGAAGTGTATCACCCATATCTAGAATAATTTCGAGGGTCTGGAGTAACGCCATCAGTGTAGCTTTTTGAGTGTAGGCTCCTCTCGCGATAAGACTGGGGCCGAACCGAGGATGTTCTTTGATTTCCGCAGCAAAGGGGGGAACAGACCACCAGGCTTCACCTTCAGTAGTCATTACGTCGGTTGATGTTTGAATAAGCAGAGTCGGCGCTTTTTTACCTGCTGTAAGATTTTTTCCATAAACGATAGGATTACTAGAAGTTGGGTAGATTAGGGTTTCAAATCCAATGCTTTTGAGTTTGGATTTTACTTGATACATTGTCCGGTTAATTCCAACACCAGTACCGCTAATACTGGGTTGACGGAGAAAATTCTGTAATTCTCCAAGTGTTTTGCCAAACTGAGTATCAATTTCCTCGAAAATGTCCCGAATAATCAAGGTGAACACATCGCGTGATTTTCAATATGGCTAGTATTATCAAAAGCAACCCTATGTTTCAATCGTTAAAAGCGCGTCGGATACGCCACCCTAGTTTTCAGCTAGATTTCGAGCATGTAACCAGCGGGTTTCCATTATTGACCGTAGGAGTTCAATATGATCTTCGTGGCTAGAGGTAATACCCACAATGTTAGCAGTTCCTTTGGAAGTGTTACCGAGCAGGATTTCTTCGGAGTCGCGTATGATCCCCCATATATCTCCTCGTGGATCATGGCGGAGTTGGAAATTAGGTTTGTTAGCCACGACCCTTTTGACACTCATTACTGATTTTGAGTCAGGTAAGTCTGATACAACAATGCGTACATTGACATTTCTGGGAATCATGCGGAGCAGTTTCACTTTCACACTTTTGGTACGTGGTAAAATGATGAAGAGCTGGTTTCGGCTTCGTGCAATTAAACTTGCAGCATTTGAGTTGAACTCCTTTTCGCCGATGACAAATTTGTATAAATCAAAGATTGCAGGTTCAGATTCTTTGGATTGCTGCCAGAATTGATTAACGCGTTGTGTGGCAATGGTTACTTGCCCTTCTGCCTCCTCAAGAAGTGATTTCACTTGCTTACCAGTTATATTGATGTATGTATTACGCCAGCCAGAAAATAGTTTGAAAATTTCGTGGGTTTTATCAGTTAATTGCTTTTCACTTCGATCCATAACTTCCCTGACATGTGGGGAGATTTCTTGGTTACGTAGTTCATCGATTATAGCCGGGATGTGGAGAAGATGGCCATCAAGCTCTCGCGCTTGAAGCTTAACCTTTAACAGTGAATCGTCTAGCCCTTTGACAAAGCGTTCTTGGAAAGTTCGTGTTAGAGATTCTAAGCGTGAGGCTAAATTAGTTGCCGCTTGCTGGTTGCGTTGAATGACTTCACCAAATGCAAGATCTAAGGCATTCCGAACCCAATTGGCAAGCTGTTCCCGGAGTTTTTCGAATTCGTGATGAGCTGTTTTTGACACCTTTTCAAAACGTTGCATGGCTTGTTGGAGATGATCCTGTATTGCCTCAGTGAGCGATAATTGAAAGTTTGTTTTGAGGGTTTTCACGGCAGTTAGGATATGCTCTTTGGCAAAATTCTCAATCACGCCCTTAAAAGCACCCAGGCGATATTTTGTTTCCATGAGGTCCCCCAAAGAGGCTTCTAATTCGCTCATTTCTTGTTCAAAATCAGCAAGGTGTCCTTCAACTATAGACGGTGTGATATTCCATAGCTCTGCCAGGGTTTCGCGGAATTCATCAAGCTCATGAAGACGGAAAGCTTGTTCACGCATATCTGATAAGGAGATATTCACAATGTCAGCTACGTCGTTCTTAAGCTTATTCAAAACGTTAACAAACGCTTCAAGTGATTCGAAGTCGTTTAGTTGATTACGCGTTTCCATTAGCCTTTCATCAAGAGCTCCGAGAATCTCCAAATATAGATTATCTGTGAAGCTCTCAAAGGTTGGGAACATTTGCGATGCTATTGTTTTTTCTTTGAACGCACTAAACGTTTTTGTTAAAGTTTTATCGATGATGGACCGTACTTCATTTAACTGATAGGGAAAGGTATCCAATTCCTTTCGAATTGAGTCGCTCATGGGAGGTAGCCCTTTGTCTAATTGTTGAGGGAAATCCTGCTGCAATTGTCGTAATAGGTCACGAACGCGAGTCAAGATTATAAGAACGGCTTCTATGGGTGCGACTGCTTCGAAGGTTTTATCCGGATTTCGACGGACCAGTCCGCAGGTCTGAAGCGCCTTCAAATACTCTTCAGTTTTTTTCCCAGATAATCTATACTTTTCCTGAATTTCCTCTTGGGAAAGAGATGAATCTTCTGTCGTCAATTCAAAGTAAAAACTCACAGCTTGAGGAGAAATATGTAATAACTCGGCTAATGAGGGAGCTTTCTTAGGTTCAGCAATCGTATGTTCATTTGCGTCCATTGAATAACCCTCGATACATGATAGCTGGTACGGAGTTCCCTTCCGCGCTTAGGGAACCTAACTATGTTAAGTACAACGGCATTCAGTGAAATAAGTGTATATGTCAGGAAGTTCAATGATGGTTTTATTTGAACTAATAATGACCATTTCATTCATGAGCTTCATAAGAAATCAATAGAATGAATCCAATTCTTTCCCAGGATACCTAACTAGCTCTTGCTGAAATGGAAGTATTTAATTAGTCAAAATCAAAGGAGATGACCGAGGGAATAGGGCAAAATGAATCAATCATGGATGCGGTCGCTAGAGTTTTGGAGTGCTGTAATAATTTTAGCTTTTATTCCAATCATATTTGTCCTTCCACTAGGTATCCTTGTTAACTTTGTAATCAGTTTGTTAGTGTTCGGACTAAATGCGGGTCTTCAGGCGGTCTTTTCTTTTTATGACATTAGGAAAGAGGTCAGAATTATTTTTCTACTAATTGGTGGTTTCGTCCTTGTAATCGGATGTGTCTTACCTTTCATTGAGCTTCTCTTTTTTCCGAACAGCTTTGCATTGATTATTCTCTGGACCAGTATTGCCCTACTTCTTGATGGGCTCCATTGGTTTCTTTTTATGATTTTTATAACAAACTTGCCTCTTGACAAAAATAGATACAAATGGCTAATTCTGACCCTTGGTTTATTAGAGATAATTCTTGTTGTAATAATTATTTTGGTGCCTCTGAATGCAATCTTCCTGGCTTTTGGACCAATCGTTCTTAGTGCAATTAATTTAATCCTTAGCTCAATTCTGAGTTAGATCAGAAATTGTAACCATTAAAAATCCAGCATTAACATGGATACATAATGTAAACCGTATTTTCTTTATTAGGTTGTCAAATTTCTAGTCATTTCAATTAAAGATTTCAGATAACTTGACAATTCTGACTATCAGCATATCCTTGGAATGGTAGA
>JBHLSA010000059.1:0-9154 GCA_048882025.1 Candidatus Thorarchaeota archaeon
CCGGATAAAAGGTCTTCCGCATCATCTCAATGAATCCTTCCCCCACTGCCACTTCTTCAATCACATGGACACAATAAGATATCACATATCCCCAAAATATCACACTTAACGAAATTTCCATCATTGACGTCACCATAAACCAACTTTCAACAATATACAACTCAATTCAAAATAATGGTTACTAAGGCGGGTTCAATTCGTTCAGGACTAGTAAAAAATTGGGTTCACCTAGGTTAATCAATCAGCCCACTTGTTTTTCATCATTTCGTAAAGAAAGAATTTGAAAGACAAAAAACCTATACTGAAATAACTTTAAATGAAACTAGCAACAAAGAATCGTATCACGGGAAGTTTCAGGGACGATTTTATGGCAAAGAGCAAGATTACCGCAGGATTATTGGCATTCTTTCTTGGCAGTCTTGGGCTCCATAAATTCTATCTTGATAAATGGGGTCAAGGAATAATATATCTTCTTTTTTGCTGGACCTTCATTCCAGCTATAATTTCTTTTTTCGAAGCAATATATTATTGGACGCGTAGCGATCAGGAATTTGCCCAAAAATACGACCCAGATTACGGCGAGGTATATGTTCAGCGGGAGTACGTTCCAGTTCGAGTTGAAACACAACCACCACCACCTATAATTCAAACTACAACGAAAGAAATTATTCGCGAACGTGAAATTGTTTTTATCCGTTGCCAATCCTGTAATATGAAGAACGAAGAAGGATCAAAGTACTGCACTCATTGTGGAGCACACATGTAAGCTTAACAGAACCTAGCTGCATTAGTTTTTGCTAGCGATTCTGCCAATAGGCTTTTGCCTCGTCTTCAAGCGTTTCCAATCGATCGTAGTAGTCAGGAAATTCCAACAGGTGTGCCCAAGCAATTTTCCCAGTTAACACGGGATCATCATCGGTCACATTAGTCCGAGCATCACGGCGACCATGCTCCAACTCCACATCCATTCCTCGTCGAAACTGGTCGACATCAAATTCTTCCCAAGTAATACCGAGCTTCTCACCCACTTCCTTAGCCTCAGCAACCGTAAACGACTTCCTACCAGTCATAGAATCACCGGAGTAGTTTTCTCAATCTACTTATTGATTACTTTTTTGCCTATTTCATAATTAAAATTCTAGATTATCAAACAGTTTTGTCGATGCAGAAAACAGAATAACTAACGAGTTCATCGAACCATAAAATGCTTGATTTAGTGAATTCAACATCTGTCACTCCAATTTCTTAGATGGTCTGAAGAGCAGTGAAGAATACAGGAAAAGAACTTTCAAGAATTGCACTTTTGTTTATGTGAAGGGATTGTACGTGTAGGTGATGTCCTCTATGTCTGGCCAGCCCGGTATGTCAAAATGAATAGCTATTAGGCGCGCTGGGTGGCATAAGATTTCTCCTTTAGCTGAAAACATTGGAATCGTGCTGATTATCCATAAGAAATCATCGGCATCATCCCAACCCCAGGGTGGGTTAGCCGCATTTGGTTTTCCATCATCGCCATTGAATGCCTCATCGCTACTGAAAGTGCATTCATCACCGATATCAAAACGTCTGTTCCATAAGACCTCAACGTTAATCAAAGCATAACCGGCTTCATAAATGTCCGGATTATCTTCACGTTGTCTTGGCTCTTCTGCAACACCTGATGGGTAATAGATGATTCCCATGCCCAAATGAAAGTTTTCGCCATTCCAATTCTCGTCATGTCTAGCGATATCTAGGGGATACGTATAGGCATCTTTTCCTTCACCAAATACTCCATGCCCACGAGATTCGACAAAGACCTTTAAATGCTCATGTTCGGTGAATAGAGTACTTAGGGGGTATGGATCTATAGATGTCCAATCTACATCTCCATCTATGTCTTCAGAGTAAAGAACATTTACGCCCGACCATTGTTCAACAGTATTTGATGGTGCTTGTTGTTCGTCTCGGTATTGCCAGAATTGTGCATGTGCCTCCGTTATCATACATAGGAATTCCCCCCATTGTACTCCTTCGGTTTTGTTAATTACTAGTAGCACTCCTTCCATGTCATTTTCATGCCAGTGGATTGGTGGATAATTCCAGTCTAGAGGATGATAATCATAATATCCAATGAACCAGTGTGTGGGTGTTTCCACAACTGAGTAATAGATGTAGGCTGGTAAAGCAAAATTCTCAATGTTGTTGGCGTTATTGTTTCCTACCCAGTCGCCATCATAATCAAAGTTTGTAATGAAATCATACATTAGTCCAAATTCGCCATTCATTTCGGGATAGGAATCCTGATACCAAACTGGTGCCCAATAGTAGGCTAAGTCTTGGTGAGTGCGATTAAGCGCTTGATCACGTGCAACCTGGATTGCGGGGGGTACTCCTATTAGGCCTAATATGCACAAAATCGTTACAATAATTCCTGCAAGAATCTTATTGGACTGTGATCGCAAACCATTTGACAATGAATTCTTCCCTCCACTAATTCGTTCTCAGGGGTCATAATTTATCGTTAATCAATGACTTCCATTATGGTGTTATTTTGGTGTGTTCATCTAGTTTGATTCGTTCTCCGCTTCGCTCGATAATGATGAGGTAGAACATGATTACTGCCCAGACGAACATAATTCTCTGACTCAGTCTATGGTAAAAAAGGCCAAGAACTTCGTTTAGGGGTATGAGGTTGAAACCTAAAAGAAATAGAAAAGTCGCTGCTATGAGAAATATCAAATTAACCGCTAATATGAGTGCGAACCACTTTCCACTTTTCTTCATTCTGGCAGCAAAAACGGATATCCGAACCAATCTTCGATCTGGCACTTTCTGAAGAGCATACTCAGGGTCGCGACTGACCCATTTCATGAAGGTGAGCAGAATACCAAAGCAAGTAAATTCTAGTATAATACCTGCAAAATAATAGAATTCATGTGGCCATATTAATTCGAAACCTGGAAAAATTGCTAGTAGGGCCCATTTGATTGCGATATTTTTTGCTGCTGCAAAAAATCCCTCAAACAAGAAGATCCAAAGTCCGAAAGCAATGAAAATGTAAATTATGAAGATGATGAAGTAAAAGAGCCAGTCACTATTGATGTAAGCGGTTTTAAACCAACCTCGCCATTCAGCTCTTTTAGGTGGTGCAGCCACGTCTGGGAGCGCCCTTGGTACGTCTACACCGAGTTCTTTGCGCTTCAGAAAGCCGTATACAAATATGCCTAGTATGGCAACTGTAATTATCTCAATTATGATTCCCCATCGAAGTAAGCTTGGTGTGGTAAGGCCAAGAAACGCGTACAGCTCTGGGTTGGCTAGAGTTTCTCGCCAAGTTTCTAATTCTATGATGTACGCTTGGTGAATAAACACCCAAATGCCTGCCCACGCTATTAGGAGAAGGATGCTAGTTAGAACGAAATACGAATCGCTCCATTTAAAGAACCAAATAAAATATTCCTTTGGATTCTTTGGAATACTTGGGCGAGCTAATAGCTCTCGCACAATGTAGGTCGCAGCTACAAAAAGAAAGATGAGACCTAAAGTTGATAAAATAATACCTAAATCATGTACTAACGAGGCATTGCCATAAAGAACATCAGGTTGCATGCCAGTAGGAACTGTTCCACTCCACGTTCCGAGCAGATATTCAAAAAAGTCTGCTTCACGCAGAAAAAGGGTTTTCAAAATAATTATGGCGTCAAAGGACCACAGTGTAAATAATACCCCGATTATCAGTATAGGCAAACCGAGAATTGCCAAGGCTTTCGCCAAAAGCAACCAATAATCCCGCTTGGGTTCATTTTTAGTTTCCATTGATTGAGTATTAGATTCCTGCTGGCCTTCTTTTTGTTTCAATTCTTTTCATCTCCTTTTTTTCATTTCTAAATTACCCATTCATCTTAGAGAAAGGGTTATCCACGCTGGGTCATGATCGCTTCCATCTCCGCTGTGACGTTTACGCCGGTCAATCCATGCTTCCGTTTGGGAATCTTTTAGATGGGGGCTTATCCAAATTTGGTCATACAATTCATAATGTGCTGGCTGACCACGTGGTTTAAAACGGTGTGTCCAAGCCTTTGATGATGGTGGTGGTGTATCTGCTTTTGCAGGTCGTGTTTCCCGTGGCTGAGAGAGTGCGTTCGTTAAATCTAGTTCTGTATCTTCAGTAAATGGCTTTAAGCAGTCAGAATCTGACGGGTCATTCATATCTCCCAAAATTATGAAGCGACTATCAGGACGGGTTTCAGCTTTTACAATTCTTGCTATAGTTTCTGCTTGGATAGTTCGTCGTTCATTGTTTCTTTGTTCAGCGGTAGCCGAGTCTTCTTTAAAATCCACATAATGGCTCTTCAAATGATTATTAAAGAGCGTAAAGAGGGTTTTTGAACGAGACGAATTTAGGATCTCTACTTGAAGCAAATCACGTCCAAACACGAGTTTATCCGAGCCGTTAGGATGTACAGCATGGCGCCACGATGTCACACCGCCAATAGGAAACTTTGAGAGTATGCCCACATCGATTAGCCGCACATCATTTCCTTCAATTAGGACTACATGTCGATACAGTCCTCCTAAGTTGTAGCGGTTGAACATACGCAAGGTGTCTAAATCCTCTGCTTCTTGGATTGCTAATACATCAACGTCTATTCTCTTTATTCGCTCAGCAATCCGATCAATTTCTTCTGATTCTTTTGCCTTCACAAGTTTTCCTCGGTAAGTGCGAACTTTCCACATATCCTCTGATAGAAATGAATATGCGATATCGCTGTCTAAGCCGGTCTCCAAATCGCGAATTGCTTTAATCTCACCTTGGAAATTAAATCGCGAAAACAGATTGTTCAAATTAAAGGTGCCAACACTTACATCCACATTCCTTCCCTCCATATCTCGAGATAGCAGCTTCTATGAGTGTAACTTTCAAGGTACCAATCCCTCCATAGAAACAACCGCTGGCTTATGTTTACATTCTAAATAAATGCTGCTTTTTTGTGCGATCTTCGTTGAATGTCTAATGTATCAAATCAGGGTTTAAGGAATTAGAAAAGGGTGGGTGCAATTGGTGAATATTGGTGGCTATCTGCCTTGAGATCATTCGGGACCTAGGGGCTCTAGTTGTTCATTTCCGGTGTAATTTCTCTTTTTTAATGAAATTGTTAACTAATCACAAAGTAGTAGTTGCTAGTTCTAAGATCAATACGCCGTTTGAGAAATGTGTTGGAACCTTAGCTTTTCTTTGCCAAGCGTTCAATACAATAACAACGATAATTCTCTATTACATATTGTGTTACTGAAATATGTTCAATATATACGGTTAATTTTTAAATAGAAGGTCAATTCATGCTTACACTCTAAATTAATGACGGAGTTAGCAATTATGGAAACTACAGAAGAACAACGCGATGAACGAATGAAAAAGTTTCTCCAACGACATTGGAAAATATCCTTAGCCGGTGTGTTGGGAATTGCAGTGGTTGCGGTTGTAGCAATCTTCGTATTCCTCAAGGTTGTAGCAGATGCCCAAGTGTTAGGTTTCATACCAACAACACTTGGATTATGGTCTGTGGCTTCCTTTTTCACATTTATCATAACTGTGATTTTGTGGGAGCTAATCTTGGTCGGAAGTTGGGCCATTCCGATCACAATCATAACATTGATTCTCTGGTATAGAAAACTACCAGAAGAAGAACGGAAGGAGTACGAAGGCGGATCCCGACGGGGGCGATCCGCAGGCGAAGGCGGTGGGGTCTCATTCTTTGTCACCGTGGTATGGTTAATTATCGTATGGATCACTGGTCGGTGGACCCTGGCTTTTCAATCATGGACCTTCAACGATTGGATATATACCTGGCTAGCCGCTTGTCTGTGGATTGTTGTGCCTTTGTGCATTGCTGGACTAATCTATCTACTCTGGACAACACGAAATGTGATGGAAAAAGAATCCTAAAACGCTCGTTTTTAGGATCTTTTTTTTCTTTTTTTATTTTATCTCAATACTAAATTTGATTGCCCAAACTGTGGCTGGGCTGTGTTTGATGAGTTGAAACAAGTAACAACTGGTCTTATACAACTCTTTGAGAGACACAAACAAATAGCAGGGATGCGAAATGAGATTTCAAAGGTATAATGTGATAGCCTTTAGGCTCCACTATTCCATGACAGGAATCATTCTAGTTGGTCCCTAAAAAAAACCTGTTTAGAGAGAATCAGAAAATCTGGTTGGTACATCATGCCAACAATCGCGACATCTTTCCATTTGTGGGGCTCTCGAATTAGTGAGCCCAGTGTTTGGGCAAGAACCGAATCATCCTTTTGAACTGCCTCGGCAAACTCAGCTGGAGCGGCCCCAATGACCCTCCAAATTTTATCCATATCCCAAGTAAATAGGATTCTAAAGAGATGCTTTTTTTTGCCGGCTAGAGACCCAGATAGAACATATGCCAATATATCTGCGGCTTGCTCGCCATTTGGCGCTTTTACATACTGAAGAAATGTAGCAGACGTGTAGTGCTCTTGGTTCCCAATCCGCTCTCTCAATGCCACTAAAAACTTCGCTGTCAACTTAATGGATCCATCGAGCACAAAAAACTGAAGATAAAACCCATCATCACATACTACCTTCCACATATCCATAATCAACACCATCAGGTGCGCCTTCAGTGCGATCCTCCTGTTTTCAATTTATGGGAATTACAATTTAGCTACTCCATCAAATCCCCCCTTCTTTAACTAAAGAATTCCACCCATTTCTGCCAAATAACTACTATACAAGTTTTCTAACTCTACCAATAGCTGGCAAGTAAAGGTTACTTATCTTCATCCTGGTGAAACCATTTTCGGCTCTTACCATCACTCAAAATTACGCAAAAATATCGATTCCTTCCCACCAAACATGCGTTATGTCTGTTCTCCTTCACCTATTCTAGCTTTCAGAATTCTCAGTTTTTCCTACAGTCTATTGGTAGATGAATAACAGCAACACCTACGACTCTAGTGAATCAAGAGATGTTAGGTTTTCTCAAAATTAAAGTTCTCCTACCATTAGAACCAATGCTTTCTTTAACTCGCAAACAAACTCCTCAAACTCCAATATATTTCGCAATGTGGCACTGCCAGTGGGTGTAACGGAATGAAGAAATCTTTAGCACTTGGTTTACTGCTAGTTGGTTTGATTACAAGCTTCTCTCTAACTTCGTTTATTGAAACTCATCCCGTCGTTGGCTCTGCTAAACAGTTTCCTATTCCGGTTGATCTTGTCCCTAATTGGAATTTCACGGATACCGAATTTGGCGGCTGGGATGGAAATGATCACAATGCCTCCAAGCCGACCATCTGGCACTTCACCGGTGATAGCACTGGACCCAAAGAACAATACTGCGTCATAAACGATACAGATAATGAAGGTGATGCAGATACCCTCTTCCTTCAACCCACGCACACCAACCAAGCCCACACCATCATGTTTTGGCAAGACTTCACTCCGGTGGACATCAACCAAGTCACCATCCACTATTGCAGCCGTGCCACGGGACCATCTTCAGTTTTCCTCCTTTATGGGCTCAACGCCAGCATCATACCAGACACTCCGCTTCCCAATGGTACCTATCCCTGTCTTAGACTTCTCCATCCCCACAATAACTCAACTCCTGGCTATTGGCCCACCTACACGTCTGTCTCCGTCTCCCTCTCGAATCTCACCACCCCCTATCATCACTACCGTATACACTGGCAAATCACCGAGGTACCAGGAAAACCTGACGCCCAACTCTTCATTACCTACTGCCGCGTCACCGAACCCCAGCTTCTCCCCCCGATCCTCCCCTTCCTTGGGGCTATCCCTGTTATTCACGCGATCATCATTGTGATTACAGTCATCGTCATCCTGGTCATCATGGCACTCCTTTACCTCAAACAGGAAGGTAAACTCCATTTCCCCAATATTAACCGATAAGCCACCAGCAAGACTGTTGACATCCACTCGATTAGCGTGCAATACAGGTATGTGTTTAATATTGATTGGAATTGCCACATTAGGAAAAAATACTGGTTTTGTACCCAAAATCCCATACTCTTGTACGCACAAGTCAAAAGACCAACTAAAAACCCATAAAAAAAAGGAATTACTCGTCCACCCCACAAGATTGGGCAATATATGTGGTTCTGGTAGCATACATCACAAACTCATTGCCGCTTAAATGTTCTAGAGGCCACTAAATCAAGAATTCCTGTCTAAATCAAGCCTCTTTTTTCGGAAATTGCATGAGTGTACGAAAAGTCTTCACAGCGTTCTCAACCTTCTTCCAGTCTATGTCTTTTTGGCGGGTTTCCAATGAGCTGCTAGGGTCTACTGGGTCTCTTCTGGGATTGAGGTTGGGAATTACAGATAAACAGGAACTCGGGGTAAATCCTACTGACTGTGTTTTCGTTCTCATTATTCTTCGACTGAAAAAGGATAACTTTTCTAAGAAATTAACGACTCCAAAACAGACCTTTCCAAAGCCTGTTAGAGTTTCATAGATCTTTTCTAATCTCTGCTGTATTTTTTCTCGGAGGGTACCTTCAATCAATGGCGTGTGCCAGAAGTTTAAGAAGCGAAGCTTGTACTCATTCCATGGTCCCCAGCATACATATTGCCAGTGGGCTGTTGTTACCAGAAAAAAATGGGAAGTTTCTGGGTGGTAGACTACGAAGAGTGGTTCCCAATCCGCCTTTCGGTCCTTAGCAGTTTTTCGTTGGTTAAATATTCCGTCATAGGGCCAATAGAACCAAAAGATTTGGTGAAAGTCTGGTATTTGACTCATTCTTTGTTGGGGACACTTATTACACTCACAGCCTTGAAAATTGGGGTCATCACCTATTAGGAAGGTCAGGCGTTGGGGTCCATATTGTTTCAGACATGTTTGGAGGGTATTGCATGAAGGCGGTTTCTTCTGCATTGAGATTAGCCTCCAGGTTGGCCTCCAACTTGCACTAGTTCAGCGATAATAAGCCGTAGCTCATCAATCGTATTTTTGTATTCTCCGAGAAGTGTTTGATATTCTATTCGAATCTTTTCTAATTCTTGTTCCTTTTCGTCTTTATCAACAACTTCCTTTATGAGGTCTAATAATGTAGTTATTAATTCCAGCCAATCGGTTTGTAATTTATCTAGAGCAATTTCAAGCGACTGTAA
>JBHLSA010000060.1:0-8930 GCA_048882025.1 Candidatus Thorarchaeota archaeon
ATTTGATCGGCTGAATATAAAATATGGAAATCGTCCGATTATCGAACATGCTGTTTTAACCCATTTCAATGATCAAGCACGAGATATCCTTGAAGCCCTTCGCCCAGCCAGTGCCTATTATGAGTCAGTGCGAGATCAAATCATAGCATATTCGTTGGAATATGGATTGGAAGCGGATATCATCTTCTGAGGCTACCCTTTTACTCCTCAGGGGGCGGTTCGACACCGGGGGCCCACCACAACCAAGTTTTCCGTTTTATACTGAGTCGTCCCTGAATTTTTCCTTCAATCCGAAGTTGATTCAATAAACGGCTTGGCGAGTCAGGACAACCGATTTCATGAAAAATTCGTGTTACTTCATATGTTGTCATAGGACGATGGGCATCACTAAGAATCATCTCTACAGCAAGCGCGGATTGTGATTCTTCGCGTTTTGGTTGAGTATCTTCACTCATCGCTTTCGTCCTCAAAAGATTGACTTGTTCACGATAAGGAATAGTACGGAAGGGAAATAAAAACCTCCGTCTTAGCAAAGATTTTGGCTCTGTATCCTGGGATTGTCTCAAATTTTTATGCAGTAATTTTCGGATTTTTTTAGTCTTCTTCTTTAGTACGCTTCTTTCAAGAAGGGACCAACTGTGATTGAAGGGGTTCACAGCCTGTTTTCAATGCATTGTTCCTCAGTGAGCGTCTCCTCTTGTCCAACATTATTAACACCTTAACACCCCAACTCAAATTTAGGTATGCCCTAAAATGGTTTGAATTTTCAAATTAATTCAATGAAATCTGTGGCCTAGCAAAGCACACACTGTAAAAACTCCAGTAGAAATAAAGGTACTTTGTTTAAGACGAAATTCTTATTGCCAATTAGGAAAAGAGAAAGCCAGAAAACAGAGCGATCCTTCAACCCATCATCATTGAAGGGATTTATGGTCGAGAGCACACCACATAACAGATAAAGAGGAGTGAAAAAAAGATGATAAAGGCCATCTTTATCGTTATTAACGGGGCATTCGCTTTTTCACGGCAGTATACGGAACAGATTGACCCCCACATGCTCTCGGGTCTATTAACAGCATTTCGCGTTTCATCTAAGGAATTTGCGTCAGGAAACTTTCGTCAAGCAAAATTTGAAGGCTCTGAAGTCTTAGTTGATGGATTAACTGAACGCCCTAACGATTTCGTTGCCATATTTGCGACCCCGGATGAACGCACAATAGATCTTACCAACCTCATGGCATTGGTTAAAACTGCTTTTATCGGAAATTATGGAGAGAAAATCCATACCTGGAGTAGTCTGGATGGCACCTTCAACGAGTTTGAACCCATGATAGACCAGATCATTGCAGGTTGTGTTTGGTGTGATACTGAAGAAGTTATTTCTCCTCCTAAGGTCACCTTTACGACTGATATAATTCCAGCGAAAGAGACTGTCTTTCGCGGGAACGCACTTGAAGTTAAATATTTCATTCATAACCTGAGTGAGCAACCAATTCGGTTAACTGCTATTGTAAACGCTATTCCACACCTATTTGAGCTAGAGGGAGTAACTCGGAATATTGTACTCAGGGGCACTACTTTCCTTCGAAATCACAAATTAAAACCTGAAGAAGAATATGAAACAGTTCTTCCCATTAAAGCTCGACGAATTGGCCACACGACCATCGCACCAATTTTATTTGTGACACAATCCGGACAAGCATTCACGATTCTTGGAGAACACCGAGAAATCGATATTATCTGAGCTAGCTGAGTACCCTTGTGCTTTTATTTTATAATGACTAAAAGACCCATCATGCTGAAAGACCCATATTCTTCGCAAGAGTTGAAAAGGTACCGAAAATCACAATTCATTTCAGAAATCAAAGGAAGAAACAGCAGAACCGTTGATGTTATCATTGACCAAATGTCACATCAGTTTCGAAGTCTCAGGGGGTACAACTTTCATCGTAGTCAAAAAGATCAAGAGCATGTTGAGGTTCTCGGTTGTGCTGATTGTAATGACCACTGATATACATCCCTAAGAAAACCAAGATTATTCTGAATCCCAAAAAATACTTCGAAAAAAAGAGTTAATTCTTAATTAATGCTTTACTAACCCGATTCCATTAATTATTTATTCAGCGATTAACTTCCTATTGATGGAGGCGATAGGTATCGTTAACCGGGTCCAAGACCATAATGGAAAAGCTCCTGATCGACGCTGGGCCGCATATATTGAAGCTATGCGCGGACCCTTAAGCAGCATACCCCCTGATAGCCACAAAATCGATGCAAAGCTTGCGGGAATGCGTGCTGAGGCTCGATTCTTCGAGGGGCGCAATCAACGTTCCGTGAATCGTTCCGCTTTTCACCTTACTAAAATGCTTAAACGTCAATCCGGATAAGGTAACAATTATCTGTGAGGGATCATACAGCAACTCTTGGAAGTTTGAGTGGGACACAATCCAAGAACGCGTTTCCTGATTGACGGCTCTTTTCTATCGTAATATTTCTCATGTGTTTGTTTCTTTTTTTGGCTTATCTGGCAGACTCGACCTTCAAAATGAGCTCAATGACAATCTATGATTCAGAATTATCTTTGTTTTCCTAAGGATATAATGAACTTGAAAAAGCGGGCTGACATTGCAGGCACTCTTCTTAACGTTTGGAATGCTGTTTTGGGAATTGATCTGGATTGGCTTTGCTTTGTTAGTTTTCAGAATTCGATATCCCCTTTTGGAGGGATTAGTTAGTGTTTTTAATCCCTTTGTGTGGGCTGGTGTTTTTTTATTTCAACGGTTACTGAAATATATTGGTTCATAACCTGTTTTTGACTTTGCCAAACGAGGATCAGCGGGTGAAAAATTAAATGCCTATTAATTGCTTTTGAGTCCCCGCTTCTCAATTCAATTGTCATTATTGATTAATTCAATGAAGTGAACTGAGCAGGAGATGCAGGGATCGTAAGCCCGGACTAATGGTTCGATTCTTGCGAGAGCATTCAGACTTTCGGGGCGGGGTTTGAGAAGATCAGGGAGAAGTTCTTGGGCTTTTGCTCTAACTGCCTGTTCGATGGTGCGGACGTTTTGCCCGGTAGCAATCATGCAGTTGATTCTAGTGAGGATGCCATCATCATTGGTCCAATAGTGATGGAAAAGGGTTCCGCGGGGAGCTTCAACAACACCCACACCTTCACCAGCTCGGGGCTCAACAGGAATGCGGTGATTATCTTCTTGGAGAGTGCTATCGTTAATGAGGATGTTGGCTTGTTCAACGACACTGACGAGTTCAATGGATCGGGCCAGATTGTAAGCGATGGGATCATGGATCGGATGTCCACCAAACATTTCGAAGAGTTGATCTGCATAGCCTTGAGCATCTTCACTAGCCATTTTCTTTGCGATGTTGAGTCGGGCAAGGGGTCCGACACGGTAGTTGCCTTTCTCCGGACCCAATTCTTTGATAAATGGGTACTTAACTGTTGTATAAGGCATCGCATCTTCCGCTATGAATTGGGCATAATCTGCAGGCTTGAAGTCGTGAAGAGTTTTTCCATTCGGTGAGATAAAACGTAGTGTACCATCATAGATATCGTGGATACCCTTGTTATGTAATCCCAAATAATGCGTTGGCTCGCTGAGATAAGATCCTACTAGTCCTACATCATTTTGTTTTGCGAGTTTAAAATATAAATCAGCAATAGCATGAGCCGTTGAAATGGCTTTTGAAGCCTGTTTCTCCAGTTTTTTACGTTCTTCTTCATGTAGAGGTCCAGCCATGCCGCCGGGAATGGCTGAACATGGATGAATCATACGACCACCAACAGCTTTGATGATATTTTGACCAAACATGCGTAGCTCAATGCCTTTCTTTGCAAGAGCTGGATTCTTCTTGGCAATTGCCAGAACGTTGGGTTCGTCTGGAGAGAGAAAGTCGGGTAATGCAAGATACACCTGGTGAAGTGCATGACTATGAATATATTCACCGAAGTTTTCCAAATGCCGAAGTCTGACCGCTTGTTCTGGTGGTGTAACTCCCCAAGCAGCTTCGACAGCTTTAACAGAGCCCAGATGATGCGCGACTGAGCAGATCCCACAGATGCGTTCAGAGAGCTGTGGCGCATCCTCAGCTGGAATGCCTTCCATGAAGCGCTCGAACAATCGAGGAGATTCAATAATTTGGAATTGACATTTGTTAAGTTTGCCACCTGTGACGTCTAAGCTGATCTTGGCATGACCCTCTAACCTAGTCATTGGTTCAAATTCAATACGTCGAGATTTGCTCATTCTTTCTTGGCTCCTTTACGTAGATTATCAAGTTTAGATGAAGCGTATGTGTACCGAGCAAAGGTACCAGCAAGCCGAGGGAGTTTGAAGTTGGTGATTTCGTCTTCTTCCATCGCTGCCAAAGCATCTAGCATGGCTATTCCCTGGTCCCATACGGTTTCTGAAGGTCCCCGACAGCCTGTGCAGGGCATCCCCCGCCGCGTGCATTCTGCGTTACACCCTGCACGAGTTGCAGGCCCCATGCAGAGGAAGCCCTGTGATAGTAAACAATTATCAGACTCAGGGATTTCGTAGGTTCGGCGAAGTTGCTTGGGAACTTTGGTTAAATGTTCAAGGGGACATTCATCGCAGATACTTTTTGAAGAGAGTTTAGGGGTACCGTTGGCTAGTAAGGTTGTGATGACTTGGGCGATTTCGTCCGGATGGGGAGGACAACCAGGAAGTATAAAATCGACTTTGACTACATCACTGAGCCGGAGATCGGTAGGTAATAACTGTGGGACATTTTCGTGAGGTATAACTTTTTGTGCCATAAGAATGGTTTTGTGATAGACGTACTCCATGCCTTCATTGGCATTGAAGATGTTAGCTAATCCATTAACCCCTCCATGTGCTGCACAGGCACCAAAGGCAATGAGGAACTTAGCTTGTTGGCGCATTGATTGAGCCATTTCTTTATCATGATTAGTGCGAATGCTTCCTTCAATTAGGGCAACATCAATATTTGGAGGAATTGGATTCTTTGAATCTACAACTGGATATGAATAAACCAGTTCTACGTCACTGAGCACATCAAGAAGTTTGACCCCGATGTCAAGGAGTGCAATGTGACAACCACTACAGCCTGCCATACCCATTGTTGCGATTCGGACCGTCATTCACACTTCACCTCTTTTTTCAACTGTTTAAGTGGATTAGGTCCAAGTCGCAGTATTTTTTCATAAAATGACGAGGCCGTTCAACCCACTTAGTCGCCATTCCGGCACTCATTAATTCAAAGATTAATCGCCCACCAAGCCCAATGGCGTCGAGCTCCTTAGCAAGTTTTTGCATTCTTTTTTCTGCATGAATATTTCCTTTAACAAAATGGCATTGTTCTTTCAAACACCCAGTAACCATTACGCCATCTGCTCCTTCTTGGAGTGCACGTAATACATGGAGGGGATCAACTCGTCCTGAACATGGAACACGAATAATTTCCACGTTAATGGGATATGGCATTTTACTAGTACCGGCAAGATCTGCTGCACCATAGGAACAATAATGGCAGCAGAAGCTAACAATCCGGGGTTCAAACTTCGGTTCTAGTTCAGTGGTAGCATTAGTTGGTTTGGGCTTGGATCTAGCTTTGCTCATTTCTTCGTCACCCCCACGTTGGCGAGGAGTCCTTCAATTTGTGAGTAAATTTGTTTGTCGCGGTAATGTCGGAGCTGAATGGCTTCAGCAGGACACTCGACCACACAAATGCCACATCCTTTACAGGCCACTTCAACAACCTTTGCGACACCACCCTCCATGCGAATAGCGCTATATGGACAGACGGCGAAGCAGTTGGCACAGCCAATGCAAATAGATTCGTCGACAATGGATTTGGCTAAATCTACTTCAACTTCACCTTTACTCATTGGAATTGCGGCGTGAGATGCAGCAGCAGCGCCCATGAAGGAAGCTTCAGCAATGTCACGGGGGCTACTGCAGGCACCTGCAAGATAGATACCATCGGTAGTGGTATCAACAGGAGCTAATTTGAGGTGATATTCGCGGAAGAAGCCCTGTAAGTCAACTTCTAAATTGAGTGTATGGGCAAGCTCTTTGGCACCTTCAGCCGGCGCCATGGCGGCGGAGAGTACGAGTAAATCAACGGGAACCATTTCTTTCTTGCCACTTTGGTGTTCTACAGTTAATTCAAGACTGTTCTTTTTTCCTTCTGTTACGTTGGAAATTTCAGCACGATGGAAGTTAACTCCGAGCTTTTGGGCTTTGAGATAGTAGCGTTCATACTCTTTGCCCTGTAATCGAATATCCTTGTAAAAAATCGTGACATCGGTAGTAGGCCATTTTTCTTTTATGAAAACAGCGTGTTTTAAGGCAACTTGACAACAGACACGTGAACAGTGGGTAAAGTACTCTGGGTTGCGACTACCCACACACTGAATCATTCCAACATGTTTGGGAATTGTCTTATCAGAAAGACGCTGAAGTTTTCCCGAGGTTGGACCCAATGGATCTAGCATACGGGCGAGAGCCATTTGAGTGGTAACATTTTGGTACTCATTATAGCCATAGAGCCCTTCGGGTTTGAAGACATCAAACCCTGTTGCGACGATGACTGTTCCAACTGTGAGATTTTTTTCCCGGGGGGACTCTTCGAGATTAATCGCATCAACAGGACACACTGCAACACATTTACCACATTTCGTACAGTTATCAAAATCAACGACGGGTGTACGAGGAACAGCTTGTGGAAAAGGCGTGTAGATTGCCTTTCGGATTCCCATTCCAAAATCATGCTCGTGAGGAATCTCAATAGGGCAGATTTCCATACACAATCCGCACAGTGTACAGGTATTCGCATTTACACCACGTGGTTTAGTATGAAGCTTAGCTTGGAAATTTCCAATGTACCCACTGAATTGCTTAACCTCAGTTCGAGTATAAACGCGGATTTTAGGATCATCCAGAAGAACACGTTTAGAGAGACATTTTCGGGCCATTTCCCCATGCCTTGGAGGAACGCATACACCGCATGTATCAGTCATAAATACAAATCCCAATTGAGCAGCTTTACCACCAAGCGCAGGGCTTCGTTCAACAAGGTGAACTTCATAGCCCTCATCAGCAAGTAGAGTACTCGCTGTGATTCCAGCAATCCCAGCACCGATTACCATACAAACTGGGGGAACAGTTTGAGTTGTCGAGCCAATTGATTCCAATTGGGAAGCCCGAAAAACTCCTGCACGAACAAGATCCTTTGCTTTTTGAGTCGCTTCCGCATATTTGTCTTTTTGCTTCATATGAGCCCAAGAGACTTGTTCGCGGATGTTAACCATTTCAAAGAAAAAGGGATTAACGCCGGCTTCCATCACAGTGCGGCGAAAGGTTGGTTCATGAAGTTTAGGACTGCAAGAGGCTACAATAACGCGATTAAGTTTATGTTTTTTAATAGTGTTTTTAATAGTGTTTTGTCCTTCTTCTGAACACGTGAAAAGCTGCCACCCGGCATATTCAACGTAAGGGAGGCTTTTCGCATATTCGGCGACCGCGGGAACATCAACAACTTTAGCAATATTTGTTCCACATTTACAGACAAAAACTCCAATGCGTGGCTCCTTAGTTGTCATTTTCTTATCCTCCAGGCTTTCCTTTAATGGCATCTATAGCTTTCTGAGCAGTTTCAGCGAATTCCCTAGCGTCCCGGCCAATCAATTGCACCACCTGTACACACGCCGGATTTCCATCTGATTGAGTAATGACATTTCGAACAACTCTTGCGCGGCTATTGGCCATGTAAGCCCCTCGACCATAATGGCAGAGATTTGAATCACAGGCAAAGAGGATGACCCCATCCGCTCCTGCTTCGAGAGTTTGCAGAATCTTGGGTGCTGAAACGCTTCCGGTGCATGGTACTTCAAGGAGATGCAAATCCGCAGGATATTGTAAACGTTTTTCTCCAGCTTCGTCAACAGCCCGATACACGCACTCATTGCACGCAAAGCCTACGACTAACGTTTCAGGGGCTTCTACACTATTACCAAGTAGCCCATTAATGGCAGCATCCAGCACCGTGGGATTTGTGTTTAGCGGACCAATAGCTCCGACTGGACAAACTGCCATACATTCTCCACAGGCTTGACAACGAACTTCATCGACTACTACACCACCACTTTTCTCTGCCAAGGAAATTGCTTGTGATGGGCAAGTAGGTATACATAACCCACACCCATTACACAAATCCTTGTCAACCACCGCCACATCGAGTGCTTTCGATACAACTTGTGTGGAAAGCCACACGGATGATTCTTCTGCAGCAGCCCCAGCTTGTTCAACTGATTCTGGAATATCCTTGGGTCCATGACAGGTTCCGGCTAGGTATATGCCATTTACATCAGTACGGGCTAGTGCCACTTTTTCATCCAAAGCCTCAAAGAATCCAAGAGACCCAATTTTGAGTCCAAACATTTCAGCGAGTTCTTGGGTTCCAGGCGAAGGAGTCATCGCACATGAAAGTACCACTAAATCCGCGGTAAGTGACTGAGGCTTGCCCTCGGGATCAGAATAATTAACAACCGGTTTTCCTTTCTCCAGCGATATTTCCAAATCGTCGCCACGATAAGCTATACCAATATTATATTCGTCACGGGATCGAACATAGAATTCATCAAATCCCTTCCCACCAGCTCGGATATCTCGAGCTACAATCGTTATGTCAAGATCTGGATCATATTCTAGTTTCGCAAGTTCGGCGTGCTTGATTGCGGCCATACAACAATATGATGAGCATTGCCAACTGTAACGTTCATCTCGGCTGCCTACACACTGAATCATTATAATTTTTTCAGGTTTTCGTCCATCTGAAGGGACTTCTAATTTTCCGCCAAAGGGACCTACTGAATCCATCATCCGGATAAACTGCATTTGTGTTATAATATCCGGAGTTTCAGC
>JBHLSA010000061.1:0-5024 GCA_048882025.1 Candidatus Thorarchaeota archaeon
GAAAGTTAGAATAGGGATGTTAAAAGCATCACAAAACCGGACAAATCGAGCACATTTGTCAGATGCATCGATGTCCAATGTTCCTGCTAAGTAATTAGGCTGGTTGGCAACAACACCGATAGGGTATCCATTTAACCGGATAAATCCAACAACCATGTTTTGAGCAAAATGCTCATGTACTTCTAAAAATCGGTTATTATCTGCGACACTAAGAATAGCTTGTTTCATGTCATAGGGTGTTGTAGGATCATCAGGAAGGAGTTCTTCCAGTCCTGGATCCGTGCGAAACGGGTCATCAGTGGGCTCGATATAGGGAGGATCTTCCATATTATTGGAGGGAAGATAAGACAATAGATCCCTAATTAGTCGTAAACAGTGGTCTTCGTTCTCAGCTGCAAATTGCGCAACCCCACTTTTAATGTTGTGTGCCATGGCTCCACCTAGCTCTTCAAAAGAGATGACTTCGCCAGTAACGGCTTTTATGACGTTTGGTCCTGTGATAAACATTCGGCTGGTATTTTTGACCATAAGTGTAAAATCTGTTACAGCTGGGCTGTATACTGCACCACCTGGACCCATAATGGCACTTATCTGGGGGATTACGCCTGATGCAATAACATTTCGATAGAAAATTTCACCATACGCTCCAAGACTAGCAACGCCTTCTTGAATTCTTGCTCCCCCTGAGTCATTCAATCCAATAACTGGTGCTCCTGCTTCCATCGCCAAATCCATTATTTTCGTAACCTTTTCTCCAAACATTTCTCCTAGTGCGCCACCAAAAACAGTGAAATCTTGACTAAAGATGAAAACCAATCGCTGATCGATCGTACCATACCCAGTTACAACACCATCACCTGGAATTTTTTGTTTCGCCATATTAAACTCTGTAACTCGATGTTCAACAAGGGCATCAAACTCCATGAAACTTCCAAGGTCCAACAGTTTTTCTATTCGCTCATGAGCGGTCATTTTTCCGGCTTTGTGTTGCCGTTCGATGCGTTCTTTTCCACCACCTAATCGTGCTTGTTTCAAGCGTTTCCGGAGTTCCTTCATTTTTTTATTCATCACATCTGATGGCATTGAAATCACTTCGTTCTAACTCTTCAGATTAACACTTACAAAGCTATTGTCTCTACTGGGAGTTAAACCTCTTAAACCCAATCGGTCGCTTAAAACTGGTATTAGCGTAAAAACCAAAGATTCTTAACGCGCTTTCTGATGGTACTTCGAGTGGGTTGAACATTATGTCAAAAACGTTAATCGGACTTATTCAAGCTTTTATCGGCGAAAGCCAAGCACGTAATCGCTACAATATGTACGCGAAAATCGCAAGACAAGAAGGCTTCGTCCAAATCTCGGAAATCTTCAACATTACTGCGGATAATGAATATGTCCATGCGAAGAACTTCTGGCGGGCAGCTCAGGAGGTCATGAAAGAGACAGGAAAATCTGTTCCTGAAATCGAAGTTCCAGCACTTGCCCCACTTAAAATCGGTGACACTGCTGAAAATCTTAAAGCTGCGATTGAAGGCGAAACCTATGAACATACCAAAATGTATCCTGATATCGCCCAAATAGCAGATGAAGATGGTTTTCACACTATCGCCAAACAAGTTCGTGCCATTGCAAGCGTTGAAAACCATCATGCAGAACGCTACACAGCTTTACTTAAAGAAGTCGAAGGTAAAACTGTCTTCAAGAAACAAAAACCTGTTCGCTGGCTTTGCCTTGAATGTGGGTACGTTCACGAAAGCGAAGAAGCACCAGAATTATGTCCTTCGTGCTTCCATCCTCAAGCCCACTTCTCTATCTTGTGCGAAACTTACTAACGGATAGCTAAATAATAACACCCAAACAATAATAACTCCAAGTGAAACCAACAAAAATAGGTGACCAATCATGGCGCAGAAGTACGTTTGCACCGCGTGTGGTTACATCTATGATCCCGAAATGGGTGATCCTGATGGTGGCATTGCCCCTGGTACTGCCTTTGAGGATATCCCAGAGGACTGGGTGTGCCCTGTCTGTGGTGTCGGAAAAGACATGTTCGAACCGGCTGATTAGAAAAGCGAATCGTATAAGTTTGTTGAATCTCTTGGCGGTGGAGGCGATGCTAAGCGTGAGCCTAGACCGCCTTTTTCGTTTTTCTTCCCATTTCTCTAGGTGGATGAATTGTAATGAGTATCAGCCACACTTTATCCGGCTAGTAATTTTCTTTGAGTTAGGCTATTTGTGATATGAACGCCTCTTACTCGGATTACATCTGACCTTCAGCATACATGCAATTATCACTGGATCATTTGTCTCTTAACGATACCATATTTGAAATCAATCCTGAGCGTTTCTTGGCTTTTAACGAGTGTATTGTTACTTCAATTATTAGTTGGCACTTTAGGAAGGAAATTTTGGTAAGATGAATTTCAAATGGCTAGTCTTTTTAGGAAGTACTGGAACATTCGGGTAGGTGATTTGCTTTGACGATTGTTGGTGAACCAATTGCGCTCCCTCGGAGTGAAACCGAGAAGATCTGGGTATCGCTATCAGAATTTCGTGGCTTCTATGGCATCGATATTCGAATCTACTATCAGGCGGGTGAAGCTGACTGGCGGCCAACTAAGAAGGGAGTTCGTATCTCCTTAGAGCTTAAGGATCAGTTGATTGCAGCCATCGAAAAGGTGGCATCACAGCAACTTCCAGATGAGAAGTCCGAAGAAGCGAGTAAACATGAAGATTAGGAAAAGGAAACTCGTTTTAAGCTCAACTAGTTAAACTCTTGTCGGTTACTATGAAAATCATCGATGACTGCCCTGGTGCGGTAGATCTAAAACGACCTACAATCATCTTTAAAGTCTGTCCGAAGTGTGGGGAAGAAGTAGAGCTCTTCTCAAATGATGTGAAGATGGATTGTGATAACTGTGGTTTTACTATCTACAATGATACAATGTCCTGTGTGCAATGGTGTGAATATGCTAAAGATTGCGTTGGCGAGGAAACTTACAACGATGTCCAAGAAATGATCAAAAGAAAGAAAGAACAAGAGGTCACGGGAAGGTCGGGGTAGCTATCATTATTAAAGCCAAGAATCAAATCGTTAGGTGATAACCAAATGACGAAATTACTCCAAATATACAAATGTGAAGTGTGCGGGAATATTGTTGAAGTGCTTCATACTGGAACAGGGACGCTTGTTTGTTGTGGTCAGTCTATGAAGCTAATGGAAGAACATACGGCTGACTTCAAGACTGAAAAACATGTGCCAGTTGTGGATGAAACAAAAGACGGCATCCATGTTGTAGTCGGCTCAACGCCTCATCCAATGGTTAATGAACATTGGATTGAATGGATTCAGGTGGTTAAGGATGGTACAATTATGCGTCAATTCCTTGAACCTGGTCAGAAACCAGAAGCTGACTTTCCTATGAAGGGTAAGCCCGATATGGCTCGAGAATACTGTAATATTCACTTCCTTTGGAAGACCAGCTAAAATCCACAACTAATACGTTTGGCGAACAATTGGTGACTAGCACATAGAATCTCTAACAATTTGGGATTGGAATGAGAGCTAGTCGCCATAATTCATTTTTTTATATATTCTTTATAAGACATCGTTTGAGGTCTTTATTCTGTTAGTCATCAGGATCTGTGACTTCTCGTAATTCTAATTCCACTACTTTTCCACAATATGGGCATTCAGCTCGATGGGGCCCTACCCATTTTACTTCATTATACTTTAGGGGGGCATCGCAATGAGGGCATTCTGGTGGAAGGCTTTCTCGAAGTAGTTGTCGTTCATAATGCGTAGGCTCGCTTATTGGAATGCTTCTTACTGTGTCTATATCCTTCACTGCTGATCGCATGCTCTTGCAAATCATGTAAAAGGCGAAAATAAAGATACCAACAAAGATAGCGATAAACAGTACAAAGATTAATCCAAAGGCGCTGAAAATCAGGTTTAGAAACCAATCAATAAAATCGAATTGCGCTGTCAATAAAGCAGTATAAAGCTGTAAACCTTGGTATGTCATTTTCGTTCACTGTTTGCTATTGAGAATTATACGCCTAAAAGGATTGTTAAGATTATTCAATGGTGTTGCGGGATTTTGAGGAAACCACGTCGCCGCTGTGAATTTTCTGGTGGCCTTCGGTTGTTTGGATAACCAAACTACCGTCCGTTTCCAGCCCTATTGCAAGACCAGTCAGTTGGTACTCACCCATATCGATAATGACGTGTTTGCCCAAGGTCGTGCATAAACGGCGATAGTGTGACTCAATTGCTTTGAAACCTTTGTCGCGGAGCTTCAGATACCAGAATTCTAGTTGACTAATAAGGTACTCAAATAGTCGTGGTAGTTCTACTTGACAACCGAGGGTTTCAAACAGAGTTGTAGCAGTCTCGTTGAGAGATTCAGGAAAATTCCTTAGTGGGGTATTCACGTTTATCCCAATCCCAATTACTGCATATTCAATAGTGTCACCAATAAAAGACGATTCAACAAGAATGCCTGCCACTTTTTGGTTGTTTAATAGCACATCATTAGGCCATTTCAAGGAGGGCTTTAAGCCAAAGGCGGTTTCGAACAATTTGGCTATCGTTAAGCCAGTTGTTAATGTTATTAATGGTGTATCCTGTGCTGTAATGGTCAATGGACGAACAAGTAAGGAGACGTAAAGTCCTCCTGAAGGTGAATACCAATTGCGTTTTAATCGTCCAATCCCGTGAGTCTGCTCATCTGCTAGTATAATTAGTCCTTCCGGTTCTCCCCTCTTCGCTAATTGCCTAAGGTAAACGTTAGTGGAGGGCAAGGAAGGAAAATGAATTAACCGGTTAAATACAAGCTTCGACGTGTTACTTAACGCATTCTGGAATGGGTCATTCCGTAGTTTAAAGGGGATTGGCAAAGCCGCCATAACGATTCCACATTATTTACAAGGCTTTCTGGCAGAGTTCCAAAAGTACTCCGTTTGTACTTCGTGGGTGAATAAACGCGATTAGCATATTTCCCGCACCTTTTCGGGGGGTT
>JBHLSA010000061.1:5034-8692 GCA_048882025.1 Candidatus Thorarchaeota archaeon
ATCAATCAATTGAAATCCCTTTGATTTCATCTGTTCGAGAGTCGCTGTTAAGTCATCTACTTCAATTGCAATGTGGTGAATTCCTTCTCCACGCTTTTCGATAAACCGAGCTACTGCACTATCCGGGCTCGTCGATTGTACCAATTCAATACTAGAGTCTCCTACGGGAATATGGGTGGTTTTGACGCGCTGACTTTCTATGGTTTCTTCACTGGACGGTTTCAATCCTAACACATCTCGGTACAGTTTCAACGCGTCTGTTGTATCCTTAACGGCAATACCAATATGGGCAATGCGCATTCATTATTCAACTCCACCTTTCTTTTTCCCTGTGGGATATAGAAAAGACTTCTGATTCGTTAGAATCGTAAACTCCAAATCTTTTTATTTTAATTAGGATGGTTGGACATCTAATATGACGCCCACGGATCCCTCAATTGAAGAAGGTAAGCCCCCTGTCACTTTCAATGCGAATCTTTTCATTATTTTTAGTGTCACACTAATGGCGGTTTTGGGTGTTGCAAGCATCACTCCTGCGTTTCCCATCATGAGTATACAATTAGGTGTTCCACCTAATATGGTTAGCTTGGTTATCATCGTTTTTACGATCCCTGGTGTCATTCTAACCCCCTTTTTTGGAGTGGGTGCCGATCGCTATGGACGAAAAACCATTCTTGTTCCTTCTCTCTTTCTATTTGCTATCGCTGGATTTACCTGTGCCTTCTCAGAATTTATCGGTATGCTGCTCGGCCTTTCTCCATTCTTGGTACTTCTGGTATTTCGGTTTCTTCAAGGAATTGGTGCCGCGTCACTTGGATCGATTAATGTAACACTCATCGGGGATTTGTATAAGCATCGGGTACGAATTCAGGTCATGGGCTATAATGCTAGTACGCAAAGTATCGGGACAGCTATTTATCCGGCAATTGGGGGACTTCTTGCTCTTTTTGGATGGTTTTTTCCATTCTATTTATCAATTCTGGCAATTCCGGTTGGCTTGGCAGTTTTATTAAAACTGGAAAATCCTGAACCAACAGCAATGACAACGCTGAGAACTTACTTCGGTGATGTAAGTCAACTTCTTAAAGATAGAAAGGTGGCGGGGCTTTTCCTCATTAGCACTTGTCTTTTTATTATGTTATACGGTGCGATTATTACCTACCTCCCATTTCTAGTTACTACGTCATTTTTAGTTAACTCGTTTGTTGCTGGAGGGGTAATTTCTCTAATCTCTGTTGCATCAGGGATTGTTGCCCCAACTGTGGGTGTACTGGCTCAACGGTTCTCGCTTAAAACACTGCTACTTGTCGCTTTTCCCTTTTTTGCCATCGGACTCGTATTCATCCCATTAGCTCCAACTATATGGCTTCTCCTCATTGCAGTTTTTCTTTATGGCATTGGCATGGGATTTGCTATGCCCAGCATTCAAACAATATTAGTCAGTTTAGCTCCCATAGCATGTCGAGCTGCATTAATGTCCTTTAATGGCCTTGTGCTACGACTAGGTCAGACATTAGGCCCACTTATCATGGCTTCTGTTTTAGCTTTCTTTGGAATTACGGGAGTCTATTGGGTTGCTGCCTTGATAGCGTTAGCCATGATTCCGGTAGTTTTACTAACGGTTTCTTTGTCACCAAAAATCGAGGATTAGAAAAGTTGAGCGGGTCGATATTCACCAAATACTGATCGGAGGACATCCGATATTTCACCCAGTGTTGCATCGGCTTCAACGGCTGCGATAATTGGTGGCAGAAGATTTGATGTTCCTTCCGCAGCCTCTGTAAGATGATTAAGAGTGGTTTCTACCACCGTTGAATTTCGGTTTCGACGAAGCTGCGCAAGTTTCTTGTGTTGTGCTATTTCAACGGCTGGATTTACACGGAGATATTCGAGAGTTCGGCCTTCTTCTGGAACAACAAAATCATTTACTCCTACCACCACTCGCTCGTTCTGTTCGATTTCGCGTTGGTAACGATAGGCGCTGTCATGGATCTCGCGTTGAATAAAGCCGGTTTCAATTGCTCGGAGCACACCTCCCATCTTCTCAATTCGCTTTAGATATGTTTCCACTTCTTCTTCAATATCATTTGTTAGCTTCTCTAAGTAATAAGATCCTGCAAATGGGTCAATTGTGTTAGCAATCCCACTTTCGTGGGCAAGGATTTGTTGGGTCCGTAATGCGATGGTAGCTGCTTTCTCTGTTGGGAGGGCTAGCGCTTCATCCATAGAGTTGGTGTGCAGTGATTGAGTTCCTCCTAAAACAGCAGCAAGCGCTTGTAATGTTACTCGAACAATGTTATTTGCGGGTTGCTGGGCGGTCAAGCTACATCCGGCCGTTTGTGTGTGAAAACGAAGTAGCCAGGAACGTGGATCCTTGGCATTAAATTGGTGTCGCATAATACGATACCATAGTCTGCGCGCTGCTCTAAATTTTGCTACTTCTTCAAAGAGGTCATTATGTGCACCAAAGAAAAAGGATAACCGAGGGGCGATTTCATCAACGTTCAATCCTGCTTTTATTGCTGCATGCACATAAGCAATCCCGTTTGCAAAAGTAAATGCGACCTCTTGAACCGCTGTGCTACCGGCTTCACGGATATGATAGCCACTAATGCTGATTGTATTCCATCGTGGTAGTTCTTTTTGGCAATAAGCAAAAGTATCGGTAATTAGTCGCATCGAAGGTTCTGGTGGAAAAATGTATGTTCCGCGGGCGACATATTCTTTGAGAATATCATTTTGAATAGTTCCTCGCAACACCTTGGGGTTAACACCTTGCCGGTTCGCGATAGCAATGTACATCCCAAGAAGAATGGCTGCAGGAGCGTTAATTGTCATGCTCGTACTTACTTCATCTAGGGGGATTCCTTCAAAGAGGATTGCCATATCCTCTAAGGAGGGAATAGCTACACCACCTTTTCCAACTTCACCCGCGGCCATTGGATGATCTGAATCATATCCTATTTGGGTGGGTAAATCGAAGGCTACGCTTAGCCCGGTTTGCCCTTGATCGAGCAAATAGCGATAGCGCTCATTTGTTTGTTCAGCAGTACCAAAACCAGAGTACATTCGCATTGTCCAAAGCCGACCTCGGTACATTGTAGGGTATACTCCCCGAGTATAGGGTGGCTCTCCTGGAAATCCAATATCACGATAGTATTCAAAATCTGACAGGTCTTCTGGAGTATAAAGACGTTGTACTGGCCTACTAGACGTGGAAATAAACTGGTCTGTTCGTTCTCGGGCTTTCTTCAAGTAAGGTTTCAAGACCGTATTTTCCCATTTTTTCTGAGAGGACGATATCTTCTTTGCACGCGGTTCTTTGGTCAAACGATTTCAACTCTTTTAATAATGCTGACGCTAAACCACTTAATGAAAGTGATTATACCACCTGGATTACATTTCAACACCTTTTCGCGCTGCGATACCTTTCTGATACGGATGTTTTACCTCCACGATCTCACTCACCAGATCTGCCACCTCAATGATTTCAGGAGGTGCATAGCGCCCTGTAAGAATTAACTCCATATTTGGAGGACGACTTTGAATCAGCTCTAAAATGTCTTGCAACTTAAGCAGTCCAAAGTCAAGGGCTACGTTAATCTCATCGAGAATAATGAGGCTATACTTTTTGGACAGCATGGCTTTAAGGCATCTC
>JBHLSA010000062.1:0-8655 GCA_048882025.1 Candidatus Thorarchaeota archaeon
TAGCACCATTGTTGGTAAGTTATCATGCGACCGATAAAACAACAGGCGAGAGGGTATTAAAGAGGAACTCACACAATGAGGTCACAAAAGGTGACTAAATCATCGTTTGTGATGGATTCCCCGCGAAGACCCGTTTCTTTTATTAGTCGATTACGATAAAATGATTTACCGTTCTCAATTAGCGAGAACGTGTTCTTGAACTATGATATAAAGCTTTCCGTTAAAAAAAAGAAATTTATTCCTCTTTAATAAAAACACCCCAATACGATTCTCAAAAAGTAAATCAGTACCCAAGCAAAAAATCTGGAAGGATTGTTAAATGAGTGATACGATTTCAAAACCTGAATGCACCCATCAAGTTCGACAAATGGGTCGAATGTTTGGGCTGCTCTACTACCATTTTGCCAAAACGATTGTTCAAGAATTGGGAGAAGTAGAAGGAAAAAACCTCATTCAAAAAGCCATTCATCAATACGGAATTGACAGAGGTAACCAAATCCGACAAATCGTTGAAAAGAAAGGATTAGAATTGAGCTTTGAAAATTTAGCAAGACATATTGATTTACCAAGTTTAGGATGGGAATCCAATGAAGAAGGTACGACCTATTGCTGCTATGCACAAGTTTGGTTAGAAAAGAGTGCTGAGGATTTGGGAATTTTATATTGTGATGTAGATTATGCAGTAATTGAAGGTTATAACCCAAAGATCAAACTTGAACGTCTGAAAAATGTGCTTCAAGGAAATAATCTCTGCAAATATACTGTTGAAAATGAAGGAGAACAATAAGAATGGAAAAACAAGTCATGGGTATCATGGGCAGTCCCCGTCGTAAAGGGAATACGGATCTGTTAATTGACGAGGTTCTTATCGGAGCAAAAGAAAACGGAGCTAAATTTGTTAAAGTGATCCTAGACGATTTGGACATTAGACCCTGCAGAGGATGTTTTACGTGTTCAAAATTAGGAAAATGCGTGCAGGATGATGACATGAACAAGTTAGCTGCTCAAATGAAGGAAAGTTCTGTGTGGGTCTTGGGGACCCCCATTTATTGGTGGGGACCTTCAGCCCAGTTTAAAGCATTCTTAGACCGATGGGTTAGTATCCCTAAAACAGTATTTCGAGGTAAAACTGTCATTCTGGCCAGTCCTATGGGAGGCGGTTCAGAAACCTATGCCCGTCACACAATCGGAATATTAGAGGATGTGATAAATTACCTAGATATGAAACTCATCGCTACAATTCTTGCCCCTGGTGCTGATAGTAGAGGTGCAGTACAGAATATGACAGAGGTGATGACCAAAGCGCGACAGGCTGGAAGAAAAGTAGTAAAGGAGATCTAAATTTTGTCTCATTATTTGGAGGAAGATATATGAAAATTCAAGTCGGCTGCAATTTTGAAACCTTCAAACAGTACTATGAAGCCCTTTGGGGGACATTGGGAGAAACTGAAGCCGATTATATTCAACAGAATCCAGCTCACCTCATCATCATAAAAGAAAACGAACACATCATTGGAGATATGATTTGGCATGAATCCAATACCCAAGAACACAAACCGGGTAACCCTAGAAGTAAGGAAGATTCAGCGATTTTATTACGCCTGTTAGGAGACCATCAAGAGTTTATTGAGTTGCATGAAGTTTGGTTAAGAAAAGAATATCGAGGAAAAGGGTATGGAAAGAAAATGTTTGCGTTCTTTGAACAATTCATCCGCCAGCAGGGGTTCAAAACTGCAATCTATTATGCCTATAATCCTGCAGCAATTGCTATTTGCCGTCACCGCAAATATCGTGAAGCGGGTTGCATTGAGATTGAAGGCATCGAAGGGAATCGAGAGGCTATGCATGTTTTTCACATCGCATTATTAAAAAACAAATAAGGACTTGAAAAAAACTAATCAATAATAAATCTCTAAACGACTCCGAGCTGTTCATGCACCTCTTAAAAATGTGCCAAACCCAAATGAAAGAATCATCTAAAATCCTTCAGAGTTGTTGTCAATGAAGTTCTACTTATCAGGATTAGGGAATTGGTATTCAGAATATGATTTGATTGAGAAAGCTATCATCGAAGCGGATAAACAGGGCTTTGATGGTGCATTGATGCCAGACCATTATATGTGGGGAAAAACAGAGTGGCTGAGTCGCCCAGATAGAAATATCACATTAGAAACGTGGATTACAATATCGTATCTGGCAGGAAAAACCAACCAAATCAAGCTAGGTACGCTAGTCACGCCAATTCCGTTTCGTCCACCCAGTATTTTGGCGAAAATGGTTTCAACACTTGATGTCATTTCGAATGGTCGAGTTGTATTTGGGGTCGGAGCTGGATGGTCGCAGGTAGAATTCGAAGCATACAGCGAGTGGAATGACCCTAAAACGCGGGTTGATAAAACCGAAGAAGGACTTGAGCTGATGATCCAACTCTGGACACAAAAGAAAGTATCCTTTGAAGGGAATTTCTACCATGAGAATAACGCAGTATTAGATCCGAAACCAATTCAGAAACCTTACCCACCACTGCTTTTCGGAGGAAACAAACACCGTATGCTCCATCTTGCGGGTAAATTTGGAGACATCATTTATATCCCACCCTTTGAGGATAGCGAATCGTATGAGGAACGGAAAAAGATTGTAGTGATGGCGGCAAAGAAAGCAAACCGTGAACACAAAATTGCTTTTATGGATGGGCCGATGGCAACAAGGGAGCCCTACAATTCAGAGGAGTTTTTCCAGTATGTAGAATCAGCCAAAGAGTCTGGTGCTAGTTATTTCCTTACAGCCTTACCTCGAAATGAAAAAATCCTTGAATCAATCCATAGTTTTGCCCAAGATGTTATTCCGTCCTTTAAATGACATCAACTAGGGTTTCATAGACTAATCTATTTTGTAGGAATGAATGATTTTCGATATAGAACCCCAACAGTTGTTCAAAATTATTAGAACTAATGTTCAATTTTTACGAAACGCATATAAAGGAATTACTCACTTTTTCCGCTTGCAGGGATCCTCTCATGAATGATATGGATACAGAAGCCGCATGGAACGTAACTGGTAAACTTGGAAAAGACCTAGCTTTCGTGTTAGGGGCATTAGCAAATGAGAAGCGATTACGCACTCTATCTGCCTTGCTAGTTCGGTCTCGATTGTTCAGTGAGTTACGGGAACTCACAGGATTGGGAAAGACAGCGTTATCTCATCACTTGGGATTACTAGTAAAAGCCGACGTTATCAAACAAAAGAGCCGTGGCCGGTATGAACTCACACCTGATGGCCATGCCCTGCTTACGGCTATCAGTTCCACATACCTCAATTCCGAACGATTCGAAGGGCTGAATTCGACCCGGACGAAGAGGTACATTGAGAAGATCTATGCAGAACGCAAAGAAAAGGAGATTGAAAATTTGTTTGTACAAGTTGTGGAGCTTGAACCCATGCGCGTGGCTAGTGCGCGAGCTTTTAGTGAAACGCCAGAAAATGATGCTTGGATAAAGCTACGAGCCTGGGCTGAGCCTCAAGGATTGTTAGAAGATCTAATACAACACCCCGTATTCGGATTCAATAATCCGGATCCATCACCGGGTCAGAAAGAATATGGGTATGAATTCTGGATTCGAATGGGTGCTCACTTCAAAGGTGAAGGAGAAATCGAAGCGAAGGATTATGATGGAGGATTATTTGCCGTAACAACATGCAGGTTATGGGAAGAAATGCACTCGGATTTCGGAAAGGAACATGGGTTTCTAGAGTCATGGAAAAAACTCATAGACTGGATAATTCTGAGTGAAAAGTACGAGATGGATAAATCCCGTCAGTGCCTTGAAAAACCGGAGAATCCAGGTGCACCGGAAAGGGAGCTGGTGCTGAATCTCTATCAACCCATCAAGGAGATTCAGAAATCCTCCTAAAGAAGAATGAAATGGATAGGATGAAAGTGGGAGATAAAGAAGTACGCATTGTACAACTGGCTCCGATGCGGGTGGCAAGCTTGCGTGTGGTTAGTAATACCCCCGAGTTGGAGGCCTGGGCTAAGATGCGAACGTGGGCAGAAAAGAAGGGACTACTTGGTGACTTGGAAAAGCACCCGGTGTTTGGGTTTAATGATCCACCACCAGAACCAGGGAAGCGCGAGTATGGTTATATGTTCTGGATTCGCGTGGGTGAAGACATCGAATCGGATGATGTTGTCGAAGTAAAGGAGGTTGCAGGTGGCAAGTACGCAGTAATAACCTGCGTATTGAAAGAGGAATTGGAATCCGATTTCTTCAAAGAGCATGGTGTCTTAGAATCTTGGTGGCGCTTAGATAAGTGGGCTAAGGCAAATGGATACAAGTATCGGGGCCACCCGGGCCTTGAAAAGCCCCATGACCCTGATGCGGGGTCAGATCTAGTTTTAGATTTGTACTATCCGATTACTAAGTAGAGGGCTCAAGTTTCGCATAGATTGTTTGTAGTAGGAGTTGATAGTTAGAATGCAGAAAGAAAAACTTAAGCAGATTCAGTATGTAAAAGCAACGGCAGCGGATATCCCTGCCATGACGGAGGTTATGACGCGAAGCTTTAACGATGATTCACAGCGTTTTCGTGGTGAACCAGAAGGAGGTCCTGATGGATATAATGATGGCCGATTCTTTCAACAATGGATGGTTTCAGGAGAATGTTACAAGATAATCCTCGGTGGCAGATTGATAGGGGCGTTCATTGTTTTCATCGACTACCCTCAGAAAGGATCGAATGTGTTGGGTACAATTTTTCTTGACCCCGACTATCAGAATCAGGGAATAGGGACTCATACCATGGAGTACGTGCACCGGACGTTTCCGGCAACACGATGGGTTCTTGACACACCAGAGTGGCAAACTCGGAATCATTACTTCTATGAGAAGTTGGGCTATCAGAAGATTGGTGAACAGGAAGAACCCAATGCAGGATTTACACTTCGAATTTATCAAAAGACTATGAACCGGTCCGCATCAGGCGGTGGGATGCGGACCCTCTTTAGAAGTTTAGTAATATAGTTGCCTTTGTTCGACCGTGTTGTGTCTTATTGGATGGAATCAAAAGATATGTGGAAATCATTACACTAGATTAGATATTGAAATCAGTGTAGGTGGTGAATAAATCTCAGTGAATTCTTAGTGAAGCGTTTTTTTTAAAAAATGTAAAGCTTGTTTTTCTGTTTTATAGATTTCAAGGAAGCGTGATCCAAGGTCTTCAAAAAGGATTAAGAGTTCATTCTCTGTGAGGGGGCAGTCATTGCAGAATTGATAGCGAAGGGACTTGATTTTTTTAGCAATAATTTCTAGTTGTGGCTTTCCAGATGACCCTTGAACTTTGAAAAGATTATGCCATTTGAGTGCTGTGAGGCGGGTATCGCGGAGTTCAGGAACATAATCAGGGAGAGCAGCTGTTGCCAATTCATCCCACATAATTCCAATTTCTGAAAACTGTTTGGCAATCTCTTTGAGAGCAGGATTTTTTAGAATATCACTAGCGTTTTCAAGAAAATCCGCAAAGGAGGAACGAAGCGCCCCTCCATCGCTATTATGAAATGCGATTTGTGCGTGAAGTCGAGTGAGGGTATCGAAGAGTTGTGACGGTTCGTTGAAGATGGTGATCCAGCCACGTTTACCTTTGAAATCGCTGGCATTTTTTGCCATTGCTTGCCAGGCTTCGACTCGAAGATGAGCCCCAGATACGACACTTTTTTGGTAAAGAAGGCTTTCTGTACAATCGTGAATCCCCCGTTTTACGGCTTTTAGGAGATTTAACTTAGTCTGGGGGAAGTCAATTGTATAGGCAGCATTTTTCCAACCTTTCATGATCCCCCGCGATCTGATGAGTTGTTCTGTACTTATTGTGTGTGGTTTGTTACTAAAGTCAGTTAGTATGACCTGATTGGCTTCCTGGTCAATGCCATAGATAATAGCTAGATGACTGGAAATCCAAGGGTAAGGAAGATTGTAGTAAGGGAGGAATAGGACGTATTCGTCGTAGAGTAAAGGTGGAAAGAAATGTGGGTTTTGGTGATATTGTTGATTGACTTCTTTGCGTGAATATATACCGTGCCACACGGACAGTTGGGTTATCACAGGTTTTCCGGTTTGAAGAGATTCATGGAGGAATTCGGTAGCCTTGTTTTCGCTGGCAGTTTCGTTTATGGTGAGTGATGCTCCAATTCGTGTAACAATTTTTTGGAGCGCTGATTCTTCTTTCGGTTTTATGTAATTTTTACTATGATGGAAGCGTAGGTAGAGTCGAGATTTTCTTGATCGTGAGGGATCAATTCCTTTAAATGCCCAAGTAGCATACTCAGCGCCAAGGCCACCACCAATGCCCATTAGTAACGATTCCGTAAATGGTTCATTTGAATGGGAAGCTCGAATCTCCATATAGTCGAGTATGTTTCGGAGTGCTCCAGATACTTTTTCTGTAAAACCGAATTGACTATAATTTTCAAGAAGCACGTCAAGTCACCCGAGTATAGTGTTCTGTAAATTTCGATAAGAATGAACCTATCTTAAGAGCTCTGAATTGTTAATCATGTTTATTAGGATTAATGTCATTGTCTTTTATGGGAGTAATTTTCGAATGAAGCAGAAAGCGTTGATAGTTGTAGCTTTGTTGCTCGGTCTGTTTTTTCAGCCTATCCTACCAATTGTTTTCAACACTGCACTGCCGACACCCATAGAAAGCAACATTCAAGGTCGAACAGAGAAACTTGATATTTTAATCAACGATATCGAGAATCAGCAATCATCCGATTCAGATCCTTTTGTAAATTCTTCTGGGATTATTCCGACCCAAATTGCTTCTTCTCTGTCACCTATGCAGACAAGTGATTGGACTGTGATTGTTTATCTTGCAGCTGATAATGATCTCGAAGAACCTGCCTTTGATGACTTTAATGCAATGGAAACTGTTGGTTCCACAGCAAATGTGAAAATTATTGTTGGCGTAGATTTTTGGCAAGGAGACTATGCGCCTTACACAGGTGGAAAAATTTACGAGTTGAACCTAGATGTCAACCCTGATACAATTGGGTCCACCGAAATAGGAAGTTGGGTAACTGACCCTAACATGGGTGATCCTTCGGTTCTTGAGAATTTCATTACTTTTGCTCAAGGATATGCTCCTGCGAATAATTACCTTCTTGTTTTGTGGGATCATGGTGGAGGGTTCTATGGAGTGTGTTTTGATGAAACAAACGGTAATGATCGATTAACATCACCTGAGATACATACAACCTTGAATAACGTGGGAAATATTGATGTCATTGCTTTTGATGCATGCTTAATGGGGCAGCTAGAGGTAGCCTATGAAATTAGGAATGACGTGGACTACATCGTCTTTTCTGAAGAAGGTATTCCTTTGACAGGCTTCCCTTATGAGGACATTCTTAGCTATCTTACAGCGAATCCTTCCACTCTACCTGCAGAGGTAGCAAATCAGATTGTGAGTGCTTATTCCACTGCATACGATGTGGGGGGGCGATATTACGACGCCTCAGTCAATGACATCTGTATTTCAAGCATTTCTTCAATTGAACTTAATTCAGTGGCGAATGCGCTAGACGATCTAGTAGATTATTTTGCGTCTAGTTCGACTCAGTTAGAAGCCTATTATGAATATATTTGTCAAGTACGTGGGAATACGCAGAGTTTTGATTGGCCAGATTTCATGGATTTAGGTTCGTTTGCTGAAGAAATTATCGCGCTGAGTATTGATTCCACGTTGATAAGTTACGCTACAGCCCTTCAATCAGCAGTAACAGCAGCTGTTGAGGCTGAAGCCCACCTTTCAGGATTACCCGATGCAACAGGCTTAGGACTGGCATTCAGCACCCATGGTTCATATTCTCTGGATTTACTTTCAGCGACAAGCTATGAGTCTTTTATGACTAGCTTTTGTGCCATCGGTTCGAGTACTAGCTCCTACCTTGAAATAGATGGCATCGGAATTCATTATGGATACTTGGATAGTGAAGGTGACTCTGTCTATTACCAATTTACCCCCACAAGTAGTGGTATGACCACAATTCGATTAAGCTCGATGCAGGTTTATGATGAAGATTTTGACCTCTATGTGTATGATGAGGGGTGGAATGAGATTGCTAGCTCATTAGGATATGATTCCGAGGAACAGGTAGCCGTGAATTTAGTAGCCAATTCAATTTACTACATCGAGGTTTATTCCTATACGAGTGGATACTCTGAGGGCTTGGGCTCCTTTACCCTAATCTTTCAAGGAGCAGGTGGGCTATTTCCGATTCCTCCAATGATGCTTTTGATACTTGCCTTTTCGATTCTTGTCATAATAACAATAATTGTAATAATCACTATGATGAAGCGCCGACGAAGAATCACAGAGTTACCAGAAGAAAGAACCTATTCATATGTCGACCCCCGTTATAGGGCACCGGAGTCAGAAGCAACTCCCTTCAGAGCAGATACAGTTCAAAAAATCTGTAACAGGTGTGGGGCAACTAATCCCAGTAGTGCCGCTTTCTGTGCCTACTGTGGGTCACGTATTGGATGAACCCACACTTACTTTTTAACAGTGAAACAAAGAATAAGGTGCTCAACTTTGAATTTCGTAAAAAGGTGTTCAAAAAGATCAGTGACATCAATTAAACTAATTGGTAGATAGCAG
>JBHLSA010000063.1:0-8539 GCA_048882025.1 Candidatus Thorarchaeota archaeon
GGCGTCGCAGTGGTTGTAATCATCATCATTGCTGGCGTCTACTTCTTCCGCGTCAGAGGCAAGTAGTCATTCAAATCGTAGGGCTTCGGCCCTACCACCCTTTCTTTTTTTAATTAGAACATAAGAAGTGTTAGTTATGAACAGCACACCCGAAAAACCGCCAATACTCAATGCAATTGATTCTCGTCGAATCCTTACCATCATCCTGCAAGTTTCTATTGCAGCCACATATGGAGGTTTTTTGGCATGGGTACTAGCGACTACAACTGATCTATCCTACATCTCATTAGGTTTAGCATTTCCTTTTCCATTAAACGTATACATGGTACTGTTGTATGCAGGTGTTGGTCTAGGAATTGTGTTTATCCTGAACCTTTTCTTCCGCTTTACGAGTGTACGGCCAGACCGATTATTCGTCTCGATTCTTCTCTCACCATTGCTGTTCTTAGCAACTCTACTCGTTGGTCACGTTATCCTACTCTTTTTCTTGCAGGGTGTTCCCAACTTGTTTCTGTATTCGGTCTTTGCTTTTGCTTCGTTATATTTTTCGATGTTTGCAATTCTATTTATCATCTTAGACATGTTGCCCAACTGGGGAAAACAAGTCATGGTTCTCTGGTATGGTGGAAGTATTGGTGCATTCCTTGGGGTGTCAATTCCCACGCTTCCCCTCTTCATCCTTTTCTTGGCTTTAGCAGCTATTGATATTTTTACAGCACAAGCCGTGCAACCCGATTGGCAAGAACGGGCCGAAGGGATGGAAATGTTAGGCACCATGCTAGGAGGTACCTTCATGGGAGTCGGGGATATTGTCTCCTATGCAGCTATCGTCGCCCACTCGCTCGCCTACTTCAACTTATTCGTATCCATTGCGTCGGTGATCATGCTATTCGTAGGAGCAGGGGCTTTAGTCTTAATTTATCGACGCCGCATCGACAAACCTATCCCCGGACTCATTGTCGTGATTTTTGGAGTAATCCCCTGGATTCCTGCTGTACTCTTACAAATTTTCTTTCCTTAAGATCAATCCGGTCAGGAGAGTCTGGTAGGCATTTGCCTATGCAGTCGGCCAACGTTTCAACGCTTCAGCTAATTCAGTGTGGGTTGTAGCATAATCATTGAGAGAGTAGCCGTTTAATACAGCATCAACGGCTTGGCGCATAGCTGTGGCTCCAACTTTTGTTCCCCCTGGATGTCCATGAATGCCCCCACCTGCTTGGATAATCACGTCTGTTCCGAAAATATCAATCAACGTAGGGATATGCCCAGGATGTAAACCTCCGGAGGCTACGGGCATAGTAGGTTTAATACCTTGTAAGGGTTGTGTGCATTCGTGAATATTCAGTTCAACTTCCTCACGGTCCTCAGACATTTTACCTACGGCGGTTCCAACATGTAATTGATCTATTCCCAACAACCGTGATACGATTGCAATGACGGGCATAGCGATACCGTGGTAATGTAATTTGGTAAACGCGGCATGCATGGCTCGATGGCCATGGAGAATTAGCTTGAAACCTTGATTGCGTAAGGTTGCAACTGCGGAATAACCACAAGTTATGATATCAATCATTGCGACCCGGCCTCCATGATCTTCAACAAACTGTGCACGGCGGAGCATTTCGTTCGTTTCTGCGGTGACATTTATCAAATAGACTTTACGGTCACCGGTTTCTTTTTCGGCGCGATCACGCCGTTCAAGTGTAGTAATCACACGATCTTCAAAAGGGTTGAATTTCTGGGAGGAGAGATTTTCATCATCTTTAACCACATCACAGCCACCTAGCCATGCAGAATAGGCAACGGCTGCATGATCCTTGGTTCGAAGACCAAGTTTGGGTTTGATGATTGTTCCGACAAAAGGTCGTTTATGAATCTTGAGAGTAGTGCGAATTCCAGGGATGCCAAAGGCAGGTCCTGGGAAGCTTTTGATAAGAGCGGGAGCCAATTTGATATTAAGTAAGCGGAGATGTTGAATGTCACCGAGTCCAAAGACATTACCAGCGACTGAACTCAGAATATTAGGAAGGTTACCTGGCTCAAACAATTCGATGGGATATGCGATGTGGGCAATGTTATTTTCAAGTTTGAAAACCGTGGCAGCCAAGTCTTTCATGTAGGGCTTTTCAGTAGTCAGTTCAGTCCATGTTCCAATAGAACTTTCTGCAGCAACGCCTCCCGCAGCCCAAATCATACTTATTTGGGTATCTCGGGGCTCGATGCGGAAAGTACAAACGGTATCCGAGGAGGCGGGCGTATATTTGGGGTCATAGAAGTCTTCGTATTTCATGGATAATTCACCTGTCCTAGAAAATTCATTACAGGTGATAGGTTTTTTACAGTCCTAAAATCATTCGCTTCTCGTAGGACCTATGAATAGAACTAGACCAAATTCACTGCTAAAGATGTAAAGATAATTCCAACTACACAAGCAATAATTCCAAGCACTGTATTGACATCAAGTTGTTTCCAAAGACTAAGCCACCCAATAAAGGCAACAAAGAGGGGAGTCAGGGAAAGAGCTTGTGCTTTGTTTCCTTTTATTCTCTCCTAAACTCAGAGGATTTTTTAACAAGGTGTAACTTCCCATAATCTGGTGCATCAAGAATGATGACGCATTCCGGTGAAATTCAGCTTGAAACGCGAGGAGAGCCAGAGATCATTGACATTACAGAAAAAGTCAAAGAACAAATCAAGATGAGTAAAATCCAATCCGGACTTGTTACTGTATTCTGTTCTGGATCTACTGGAGCTTTGACAACAATCGAATACGAACCAGGACTTCTTAAAGACCTCCCAGACGCCTTCGAAAGAATTGCCCCGCATGATGCTGTTTACGAGCACCATCTTCGCTGGCAGGATGGCAATGGACACAGTCATGTTCGAGCCGCAATTATTGGATCTAGCTTAACGATACCAATTATTGATGGCAAAATGCCATTGGGAACATGGCAACAAATCGTCTTTCTCGAATTGGATGTTCGAGCACGTACACGACGAGTATTTATTCAAACAATTGGCAAATAGCTAAACAGAACTTACTTTTGGCCTTTCCCCAAATAGATTCTCTGGGGATCTAAACCACGTAGTTTTTCAAGCTCGTATTTAGTGGGCGCAGGTGTTGTCAAGACATCATCAGGAATAATTAGATCAAACATAACGTTTTCTTTTACCCAGGCAACGGTCACGCCAGGATGTACGGATTTTAAGCGTATACGTTTAGTCTCAGGATCAAAGTCCATTTGGCATTTGTCGGTCACAACTAAGGATGGTCCACCACCAATTAATCCTAATTTTTCTCGGCTTCCAGGACCTGAAAGATGACCTGGACTGGTGAGATAGTCCAGTTTTTTAACAAATTTTCGGGCATCATGTGTAAACATCAGAATAATTCGTCCGGCAGAACTTGCGATATCATTACCACCACCACTGCCGGGTAATCGGACCTTGGGGGCATCGAAATCGCCAATATACGAAGTATTGAGGTTTCCGTACTCATCAATTTGAGCAGCCCCTAAGAATCCTACATCAACTCGCCCACCCATCATTAGGAAGCCTAAAGTTTCGATAAGCCCAATGGAAGCAGCAGCGCGATAACCCAATCGTGAATCTGCTACGGATAAAGCAAGGTCTTTATTCTGGGTATCAACATTACCACCTTCATAGATTATAATTGCATTCGGGGCATGTGTGACTTTTGCTAGCATAGCCCCTAAGACTGGAAGTCCCGTTCCTGCGAACACCCGTTCTCCATCTTTAACCGCATGAGCACCACAAACCGCCATCATTTCCGTCGAAGTATACTTTTCCATCCGAAACACATCCTTCTAGTAGCCATAACGTGGATCAGCCCGAAGCTCCTTCAAGCGTTGGTCACCGATTTTTCTAAGTAGCCCTTCATGATTCTGAACACCAAGAATCCATTCTTCCATGTACTCTTGCCAACCCTCCTCGGTTTTACACTGTTGCACATAGTACTGCAAGTGTGGTAAATCGTAATCATAGATGCCATACACCTGCATTGGCCAACTCCCAAATGGAAGTTCAACGACATAATCCACATACAAACTGGGAATCATTGTTAGATCGGGATTTTGGCGAATTTCTTCATTTGGGATAATTTCTTCAACAAATGCTATTGTCTGTTTTGCACACCGAGCGATTTCATTGTCTTCTCCTTTAATACCAAAAATCTGAATATTACCGGTTTGATCAGCTTTTTGTGCACAGATAACCCCAAAATCCGCTTGAATTGAGGGTAAAAGTGTAATTGGCATTTTGGTGAAAGGGCATTCTATAATCTTGGCTTTATCTTTTCGAAACCGAGTTTTTTCAATCATATCAGTGCCAATCATGTGGCGAATAGGCATAAACGGAACATTCAACGCACCACCTAAAAACCGCAACGCCATAGCTAGATTGGAATAATCTTCAAATTTAACCTTCCCCTCTTTTGTTCGGCGACGAAGATTCGGTGCAAGACCCAAGGCTTCAATAGCAAAGAATGCTACTTCAAACTCCAAGCACACCTCAGCACCTACCATGATATCTAGATCATGTTCTGATCCACAAGTGTATACTCGAATACCGCGTTTGTTTTGTCGAATAAGTTCCATGGCAAAGGCTTCAGGAGGACGTTGGTATCCAAAACCACCCCAAGCGATATGAGCACCATCATGGACTTTTTTTGTAACCTCTTCGAGTGTGATTCGTTTGTCTTCAATTACAGGCTCAGTCAAGAGTTTTCACCAAGAATTAGATTCCAAAAACAAAGTTACTAAAGGTCATAAAAGGCTTACCTCCTTTCTGATGAAAGTTTCGGACCCGACTTAAATTGTCCAAGCAAATATAAAGCCTAAATACCTCAATATTGCCTCATTGAACAATGGAGCTATCAGATTGGACCAGCAGAAAGGCGCATCCAGTACGCTCAAACCGCGGGATACAAAACCTCCAGTACAAAAAAGCGGCAGGCTGGAGCGGCAACTTAAAGCCCTTCGCAATCGCTCAGCAGGAAAGCGTCGTCAGGCAGCACTAACTCTCGGGAAACTTGGCGATACCCGAGCCATCGACCCTTTAATCGATGCTCTCCAAGATCAAGCATTTGGTGTACGAGGTTGTGCGGCTTTATCTCTTGGGTTATTAGGAGATCGAAAAGCCGTTGAGCCACTAATCAGAAGTTTAAATGATAGTGACTATACAGTTCGAGAACAGGTGGCTCTAGCTTTGGGTTTGCTTGGAGATACTAGAGCGGTTCTACCACTCAATAGAGCTCTACAAGATCCATTTCCACGAGTTCGAAATCGAGTAATTCTAGCCCTGCAGATGTTGGGAAAACATTCAGATACCATGCATTTTTCTAATGACGATGATTTGGAAGAAAAAGAGTTAAACCACCGTCTTGCATGACTACGAAATTTTTGCCTGGAGTACATCTTTTACAGTGAATACTTCAAGCACGTTGGTTTTTCCAGGCACTAAAGCAGAGGCACGTACAACTACAATTCGTTCATCGGGTTTTAAGATTCCATCAGCATAAAGCCGGTTTACAGCAATTTGGAGAAGTTTATCCATATTTTCATGGCGTTCTATTAGTAAACTTTCGGTGCCCCAGAGTAATTTCAATTGCCTGTATACACGTACATGGGGGGTACTCGCAATAATTCGAACAGAAGGTCGATACTTTGAGACCATTCGAGCGGAATAGCCTGCCATGGTAAACACGAGGACAGTTTGCACGTTGAGATTCTTCGCCATGTTAACAATTGACCGTCCTAGTTCTTCTGCAATTAATTGTTGCCCGGATTCATAGTAAGCTAGATCCCGTTGGGGTAGGGAGGAAATCACCTGTCGCCCAATAGTTTCCATAACGCGAACAGCGGTTACAGGATATCGACCCACGGCAGTTTCCGCTGAAAGCATTACTGCGTCAGCACCATCAAGAATGGCGTTCGCAACATCGCTGGTTTCAGCACGTGTAGGTCTGGGATTGTAAACCATTGATTCAAGCATTTGTGTAGCCACAATAACGGGTTTCCCTGCCTGATTACATTTGTGAATGATTTTCTTTTGAAGAAGAGGTATTTGTTCTGGAGGAATTTCAACTCCAAGGTCACCTCGGGCTACCATAATACCATAACTGGCTCCTAAAATTTCATCAAAATGCTCAACAGCCATTAAATGCTCGATTTTTGAAATGATTGGAATTTCATTGCCTTCATTTCGAAGAAACGCAATGACCTTCTCGAGTTCACTTTTTTGTTTTACCGCTGAAACCGCAACAAATTCTGGATCCAATTCCGCTATAAACTTGAGATGTTTGATATCTTGTGGTGTCGGCACCCGCATCCCTAAATCAACCCCAGGCACATTCACCCCTTTATGACTGCTAATCTCACCACCCGAAACCACAGTACTATGAATCTCCGACCCTTTGACATTATCGACTCGAAGCTCAACAATACCATCGTTAATGAAGATGCTTTGACCGGGTTGAATTGTCTGTGGAAGCGTTTTCAGCGATACTTGAACACAAGTGGAATCTCCTGTAACATCTTTGGTAGTCAGAGTGATATGTTCTCCTTCCTGAAGAGTAAAAGGAGTTTCAACAGTACCAATTCGAACTCGAGGCCCTTCTAAATCCATCAGAACTGGATTATTAGGTAAATGCTTTCTGATTAGCTGGAATCGGGTTCGGTGTTCACCAAGTGTCCCATGTGAAAGGTTGAGTCGGATTACGTCCATACCGGCTGTTGCCATCTTAAGCAAAGTTTCTTTGCTCTCACATGCAGGACCAACCGTACAGACGATTTTAGAACGGGTAGGAATTCTAAGTTCGTTCACCTTTCCACCACACCTCTTGAACTAATGAACAACACTTCTGTAAACCTAATTAGTGTTACTCACTCACTGAGACACTTAGCTGTGAATAGGAAAAACCGTAGAATCATCGTGATGTTTATAACTAATATAACCTCAGAAGAACAGTTGAGCCGGAATGAAGGTGACAGTTAGGTACCTCAGTGTCATCCGCGAAATTACTGGAACTCGAGAAGAAATCGTTGAGGTTGACACAGGAACTACAGTTGGAGATGTGCTGAAAATACTCTCCAACAAATATGGAAAATCCTTTCAACGTATGATTCGTTCTGGTCGCGATATTCGTGGATTGCAGATCATCTACTTCATCGATGGAAAGAATATATCTAATTTAGACGGGTTTAAAACATCAGTTCATGCTGATAGCGAAATTATAATTATACCACCAGTTGCTGGTGGATAGAATGTATTAAATGAGTAGCCCCGGATCATTGTAATGGTGTGGGGCAGGATGAACTTTCTTAATTAGACGTGTATCAAAGACCTCAGATCCTTTGAGTTTCTTTTTGATATAACCCATCTCCTGCAACACTGGTATGAATGCAAGTGTAGATTCAATATATTCAGGAGGAAGGCTGGCACAATATTTGGGCGAGACACGAAAAACTTGTTCCAAGAAGGCCTTTTCAACAATAGCAATTTCTTTCACTGCCAAAGAAGCAGCTTTGCTTGGATTTTCACGTATAAGGTTACAGGCATCTTCATGAATCTGCAAGAACCTCAAAGGAAGAGTTGGTTGATCTTTAATCATTGTATTGGTAGCAACAATGCCATAACTGGGATTATAGGGCCAAATCGTATTTGGAGGTAATACTAAGGAGGCACCGAGATACTTAGCCGCTAAAACCGCTAGTGGAGGCGTACCACACCCACTAGAAACTTTTCCATCTTCCATAGCTTCGATTATAAAGTCAGCCCATTCAAAGTTTTCGATAACAATACTATCCGCTAGCCCAGCATCGATTACCAATTTTCGGAGGATAACATCATGAATTGAGCCCTGAGAAGGGGTCCCAATTTTTTCACCTTTAAATTGTTGTAAAGTAGCTTCAATAGATCCTAGGGTTAATATTGTTTCAAAACCGGGAATTGCTGTGACTACAGTTCCTTCAACATGCCCACCACCAATACATTTGATATCTAAACCCTGTTCCATACCAATCATTGCAGGAGGTAGGCCAATATAGCCGAGGTCGAGTGTTTCTTTCTTAAAGGCTTGAATCATTGCAGGTCCGGTTGGGAAAAGCGTCCATTCAACTTTAATTCCCATTCTATCTTGAACCCAGTTTCCACCCATTATAACGAATGCAGTGTGATAAGCAGTAGACAGGTGTCCAATCCGGAGTGTTGTCATGATATCTTGTCTTTTTCGCTTTGTGCCACTTAATTATTTTCCAAGATTGCTATTACAGCTTTTCAGAAAAACCAGAATCCGAAATCTGCTAATACCCACCGACCAATTAGTGCGGAAATGAGAATGATGTAGCTTAATGCAATGTCCCAGGTAGCGGTGCGCGGTTTTCTGATGGGGAACCAGAAGTAAGCGAAAACCATTGTGATAACGAAGTAACTTAAAGTAATCAAACTATACCCAATCAACTCGAGATTACGATAGAAGCCCAGGATAACACCAAAGAGGATTATACCAAAAATGGTGAAA
>JBHLSA010000064.1:0-8446 GCA_048882025.1 Candidatus Thorarchaeota archaeon
TTGAAAAGGACATATCCATCACTGAAGATGGGTGGCCTTCTGCAGCTGCGAGGTTCACAAGGCGTCCTTCACCAAGAAGATAAATACGGCGGCCATCCTTCAAAGTGAATTCACGGTTATTCTCACGAATCACTCGCTCCTTCTTTGCCATTTTTGTTAATTCTTCTGCATTTACTTCAACGTTGAAGTGACCAGCGTTAGCTAGAATCGCGCGGTCCTTCATGACTTCAAAATGCTGTTTTGTAATGACATCTCGCATACCCGTTGAAGTTATGAAGACATCTCCAAGGCCTGCAGCCTCGATCATTGGCATAACACGATAACCTTCCATCCGGGCTTTCAGGGCTTGCAAATAATCGACTTCTGTTACAATCACATCTGCACCCATTCCGCGTGCACGTTGCGCAAGCCCTCTGCCACAATGGCCAAATCCGCCGATGACGACCGTGCTTCCCGCAAATAGAATATTAGTTGCTCGTAACACGCCATCTAGGGCAGACTGACCTGTGCCAAAGATATTATCCATTTCTCGTTTGGTAACCGAATCATTAGCAGCAATCACTGGATATAGTAGTTTTCCATCAGCTGCCATTGCACGTAAACGATGAACTCCGGTCGTTGTCTCCTCCGATGCTCCTAGCATCTTTTGAGCTAATTTCGGTTGTTTTGTGTGGACTGTGAAAATCAAGTCCGCTCCATCATCAAGAGTCAATTGTGGTTCAATCTTGAGGGTCTGATCAATACACCAGTAATATTCATCTTTACTCAAGTTATGCCAAGCAAACACAGAAACATCATTGGCAACTAACGCGGCTGCTACATCATCTTGAGTAGATAAGGGGTTACAACCGCTCCAAGAGACTTCCGCGCCTGCCGCTACAAAGGTTTCCACGAGAACTGCGGTTTCCTTAGTAACGTGTAGACAACCAGAAATGCGCATTCCTTCGAGGGGTTTAGACTTCATATATTTTCTTCTAATACCCATCAAGACGGGCATTTGGGATTCCGCCCAGTCAATTTTTCTTCGACCTTGATCTGCTAAGTTAAGGTCGCGAATTTTATGATCAGCCATCACTAATCACCTATTTCTGACATTGGAAGGCTTCCTCCACTTAAGGATTTTACCACCAATAATAGTAGGAAAGGGATGAAATCTAAAATGAACTGTACACTATATATCTTGGCTTTAGCTAATTAGAAAGAAAGGTGTTTGTATGAGCATCCTAATTATTACTGGAATCGCCGGAACGCTCATCGCGATTTTACCGGCATTCATCATCTTCTTCTATATCGCTCGATTCAAAGGACGCATGTGGCTGTCCGCCGTTCTTGGTGGAGTCTTTTGGTTCATTGCCCTACTAGCACGAACCCCTATACTAGCCGGGCTTGAATTACTTGGGATCTTCATCACCTCTGAAATGCTCCTGGTATATCTTGCAATCATAATTTTTCTCGCTGCACTCATGGCCGGACTTTTCGAAGAAGGCATCAAATACCTCTTTCTCAAACGACAACCAAAATGGATTGAAACTACTCAGTATGTTCTTTGTTTTGGTCTGGGTTGGGGTCTTGGGGAGGCTTTTCTCATCTATGTTATTGATGTACTTGCCTATGCTTTTCTCTATCCCTTTTTGAGTACCATTATTTCTCTTCCTCCTGAATATATACTGGCTCAGAACTTCTTAATTGGTGCCGTAGAACGAAACATCGCAATTGTCTTTCATGTCTCTGCAACAATTCTCATTGCTCTTGCTGTGTGGCACAAAAAGCTCAAATTCCTCTGGTTAGCAATTTTTGTACACTTTCTTTTCGATTTCATTCCACTGATAATTTTACAGTTCCTTCTCTATCCTATTCTCGGCTCTACCCTTACCGCAGTACTGATCGTCGAGACGTTATTTGCGGTTTATGCAGTAATCTTTGCCGTTCTCGCTTTCTACCTCTGGAAATGGGAAAAAGTCACGGTACCGCTAAAACTTGAAACAGAATCCATTTAAGCTTAGATGAAGAGGGTGATGAGGGAAGCGGAAATTAGTGCCTGAACTTCCAGACCTCGAAGTAGCTAAGAACGTCTTAAATCAGATCATTACTGGGCAGCGAATCCTTGATGTGGAACTTCAGAGTCCTGTACTGTTACGTCGTCCGACTGAAGATGGTTTCATAAACAACCTGATGAACCGAAATATCACTGAAGTTTCACGTTATGGTAAGTTCCTTATTTTCCATTTCTTACCTCCCGCACAGCTATACATAAACTTCATGCTAGCTGGTCGACTTTTCATTAAACGCTCTTCGGATACTAAGCTTAAGAAAATGGGCTTTCGGCTTCAACTCGAAAATAATCTCGATTTACGCTACCATGATATCAAAAATATGGGTAAAATCTACTTGTTGCTCGATGATGAATCCACTATTCTGATTCCTGGATTCAATGACCAAGGGCCAGACGCGTTAGATCCACAGCTTACCCTTGACGTATTTCGTAGACGCATAAAACAGTTTCATTCGGTGATTAAGCATGTTCTATTGAATCAGCGATTCATTGCTGGACTTGGAAATGCCTACGCCGATGAAATCCTTTTTTCGGCTCATATTTTGCCGTTTCGTAAACGAAACACGTTAACGGATACGGAAATTGAAAAGCTCTTTCTTTCAATGAAATCGGTTCTAACAAATGCCATTCAGGTAATTTCTGATCGAGTTGGTTTAACGCTTCAATTTGAGATACGGGACTTTCTCAAAGTGCATGGTAAGCCAACTCAGCCTTGTCCTGTCTGTGGCAATCGGATCTCAACTGTGAAATCAGGGCTTAGGGTGGCGAATTTCTGTCGTACTTGTCAGGTATAATGTATTTACGCGAAATTTGATAATCCTGAACGAAATTTGATTTAATGGACACTATTATATGGGATAATCGAACAGGCTGAACTGCTGGAGACAGTATGATCTGCGGCATTATGCCGTCTCTGGTACTAGTGGGAAATGAAAGAATGCCCTTACTAATCCATATTATTCCAGGGCGTGAGGTGTGAGTCTGTGGTACTTTACGGAATTTGGCTCATTGATGCCAATAGTGGTTTGCTACTCTCTCACATCACAGTACCAGGATTTACCTTCAATCCTGATCTCTTCTCGGGTTTTATTGCAGCCAGCTCTGACTTTGCTGCAGAAGCCTCTGGTGGTAAACTCAGCACGATTGCTCTAGGTAATTTCAAGCTTCTCATTCGACGAGGGCGAATTCTGTTGAAAGTCCTCGCCGTGGGTGCTCGTGATTCTGAAGCCCGATATGATCAATTTTTTAGACTCTTGGAGAACCGTGTGGACCCTTTTTTAGCTGATCTCCATAGAGAACCCGATGGTTTCAAAGCAGTCACCATCGAATTTCGAAAGCAGTTGTTGGAAATCATCACGCAAGAACTCGGCAACTTTGCTACTCGCAAAGCGCCTTCAGATTTATCCGATCTTGCAGTCTTGCATGAAGCGGGTGCACGTACACTTATTCAGTCGCTATTAAAAAGCCAATGTGCAGAACTTTCCCCTGAACTTGCCACAACCAAAATTGGATATTCTTACCCACTTGCTTCTTCTATCACCGGGCTTGATGGTGAAGAAACTTTACGACTACTTGAGCGACTAGCTGATTACGGTCTTCTTCTCGCCGAACCAACAGATACAGCCCTTGCATGTCCTAAATGTAATTCACTTCATCTTCATCCCCACATACTTTGCCCAAATTGTCAAACTCCGGCGTTACCGGTTGAGCTCTATGAACACCTTTCTTGTGGACATATTAACAAAACCCCTGAAACCACAGAACGATTTACCTGTGAACGATGTGGGGTAGACGGTGAAAATGAACACGAATTTCGTCTGTTTCGAGGATATCAATGTTCACAGTGCTATTCATCATTCAAACAACCCCAAATGATCTTTGTATGCCATTCCTGCCAATCTGTCACCGAGCCAGAAGGCGCGGGTATTAGTCTCCTCAAGAAATACGTTTTAAACCCTGCTCTCATTTCTGAATTAGAATTCCTTCTATCAAATGATGCAAGGTCAAAGGAAACTAAAACACGTTCTGAAAAAAAGAAAGATATTGAAAGGGACGTTCCAAAATCCCAGTCCACCCTAGGAATCCGCTCTTCCTTCTCCGAGCCTCTTCTTGAAATCAATCTTCAACAAGTCTCGACTCCAACGATTCCTAAACCATTACCTAATCCAGCTGATACAGTATCAGCCAACCCCGCTGATACTATTGAAAAAAAGGTTACCAGCGATGAAGCCCATCTTATCGGTGACCTTAAACAACTTGAAGCTTCTCTTAAAGAGGGCTTGATTACCGAAGCGGAATACGATCGCAACTTTGTCCGCCTTAAACTGGAACTTCGTCGTTTACGAAGTCAAAATGGTTTATAATTATCGATATTTCTAGCTCTTTCAATACTGAAACGGAAGTAGTTCATTCTAATCGAAAAAATTGGCATATAGAATACTTCTAAAAGAAAGGATTTCCCCCATACCCATGGGTATAGGGTAAGGTGTCTTCGGAATATTAAGTTCCGGATGTCTTTCTTATCCTCATACCATGTAGTCGAATACCTTTAAGGTGGAAAAAATGGAAATCAAACGAATCGCCGTCATCGGCGCAGGTGCCATGGGAACAGGTATTGCCTATCAAGCCGCTCGCTTTGGTTTAGAAGTAAACCTTAACGATCTAAAACAAGAATTTATCAATAATGGAATTAGTAAAATCAAAGACATGGTGAAAACTGGTGTCGAACGAAAGAAATTGGACCTTAAGGCTGCCAAATCTATTCTTGATGGTATCCATCCCATCGTCGATCTCAAAGAAGCAGTCAAGGATGTTGACATGGTTGTAGAAGCCATCTTTGAAAACATGAAGGTCAAGAAAGAACTCTTTGGTAAACTCGACGAATACGCAAATCCGAGAACTATCTTAGCTACAAACACTTCTTCACTAAGTGTCACTGAAATTGCCACTGCCACCAAACGTCCAGAAAAAGTGATTGGGACGCACTTTTTCAACCCTGTTTACACAATGAAACTAGTCGAAATTGTGTTAGGTGCAAAATCATCAGAGGAAACAATTGAAACGGCAATCGAGTTTTCTAAACAACTTGATAAAACACCTGTAAAGGTGAAGGATTCACCAGGTTTTATTGTCAACCGTATTCTTGGTGCCTTAATGGGTGAAGCCATTAAAATTCTTCAAGATGGATTAGCCTCAGGTAGAGATATTGACACTGCCATGCAACTTGGAGCTAATCACCCCGTGGGACCATTAACCTTAGCTGACTTTGTCGGGTTGGATATCGCTGCAGCTACTGCTAACACTCTGCATAGCGGCCTTGGCGATTGCTATGCAACGCCAAAGTTGTTGTTGGAAAAAGTGGAAAAAGGCGAACTCGGTATGAAATCCGGTAAAGGCTTCTTCGAATATACTGAATAATAATTCCTGAAAATGGAGGATCATAAAATGGAAACTCTCAAATATGAAGTTGAAGGGCATTTTCTGGCTGATGAAGAAAACATCGGGGTAATTACCCTCAACCGCCCTGATGCTCTGAACGGCATCAACCCTAAAATGGTCGAAGAATTCACAAAACTCCTTGATGAAATTGAAAAAGATGAAAAGGTTCGCGCTGTAATCATTAGGTCAGCCTCTGAAAAGGTATTCTCTTCTGGAGCCGACCTTAAGGCTGCTGCGTCCTTGGCATCAGATCCAAAAGCGGGACGAAAATTCCTGGAAGATGGCCAAGCACTCTTCCGGCGTATTGAAAACTTTCCCAAACCAATTGTCGCTGAACTCAATGCCCTCGTTATTGGCGGAGGCCTTGAAATGGCCATGTCCGCTGACTTGCGTGTTGCTGCTAAAGATGCAAAATGCTGGGTAACTGAAGTAGTAAACGTTGGATTAATTCCAGGGTGGGGTGGTACTCAACGATTACCTCGGCTAGTTGGAATGGGTCGAGCCAAGGAAATTATCTTGACTGGTCGACAAATTCCTGCAGACGAAGCTTACGAAATCGGTCTTGTCAATAAAGTTGTGCCCTCTGATGAATTGCACTCGGAGGCATTGTTCATGGCTCAACAAATAGCTGATGCCGCTCCCGTGGCTGTTCGGCTAGCAAAGAAGACAATCAATATGTCTTACGACGTAACGCTTGAAGATGGCAATAAAGAAGAGCTAGAAGCCCTCCTTGAAACCACACAAACCGAAGACTTTGGCATCGGTGTGTCAGCCATTTTCCAAAAAAGCAAACCTAAATTCAAAGGTAAATAAGCCCCCTAACTCTCTCAACAAGTCCAAAGGCTTGGACAAGAGAAGATTCGATTCGCGAAAACCGCGAGAAAAAACAAAATAAAAAACCCAAATAAGGTGAATAAAAAATGGCAATTCCAAAAGTCGCCATTGTGGGTATTGGCCATAGCAAATACGGTAAACGTGGCAAGGTAATCGAAGAAGACATCGAAGGTGAAAAAGCTAGCGACCCTGCTGTCACACTTCGAGAGCTTGCCCATGAATCATATTTCCCTGCCCTTGAACATGCTGGGATCACCAATGATGACATTAATGCTAGTGTCGTGGGCATTGCAGCAGAAGCCTTCGCAGGACAGGGTGCTGGCGCTGCCCTCGTCGCAGACGAGGTCGGGATGATTGGTAAACCCACTATGCGTGTAGAAACGGCCTGTGCTACAGGCTCAACTGCCATCCGAACTGCTTGGGCACAAATCGCCTCAGGACAATTCGATGTCATGGCAGCAATTGGTGTTGAGACTATGACTTGGCTCAGTTCGGCTTATGCAACAGAGCTTATGTCAGTTGCTGGTGACCATCGCTGGGAATATATCTACGGAATTAGTTTTCCAACGTTTTATTCCTTGTATGCTGCACGGAAGATGTCCGTTGATGGATTAACCCGTGAACAGCTATCTTCGGTTCCTGTGAAAAGCCATTACTATGGTTATTATAACAAGAACGCTCAGCTTCGTCGTCAAATTACTCTAGACGATGCTACGAGTTCTATTCCGATTGCGCTTCCACTCCGTTTGTATGACTGTTGTCTTATCAGTGATGGTGCAGCGACGGTAATATTGGCAAGTGAAGAGAAAGCAAAGGAGATGTCCAGTGAGCCACTCTGGATTACTGGTATTGGTACCTCTTCGGATACATTTCGAGTAACAGATCGTCCAAACTTAACGAATATTGAAGGTAATGTTCGTGCTGGTGAAATGGCGTATAAAGCTAGCGGCAAGACGGCCAAAGACATTGATGTTGCTTATGTCCATGACTGCTTTAGTATCGCTGAAATCATGGCTTATGAAGATCTTGGTTTCTGTGAACGTGGTAAAGGTGGCGAGTGGTCAGCTGAACGTGGTGCCTACATCGATGGACCAGGAATTCCAACAAATGTAGATGGTGGTCTCAAATCCAAAGGTCACCCACTGGGTGCAACTGGTATCGGTCAAGTAGTTGACGCATATAAGCAGGTTTTTGGATTGGTTGAGAAACCACGTCAAGTTCCAGATGTCGAAGTTGCTCTCACCCACAATGTGGGCCAACATGGGCAATTCGTGAACGTCTTCATTCTCGAGCCTTGAGGTGATGGTTAATGAGTGAACATGAAATGGGTTTTGTAGTTGAACTCTCATCGAATGTGAAAAACCGGCAACGTATGACGGCTGAATTTCGAAAATTTATTAGTGGTCTTGAGGAAGGCAAGTTTTTAGCAACTAAGTGTGAGAAATGCGGGAAAAAATTCATGCCACCAAGGTTTACATGCCCCTGTGGTGGAAAAGACTTGGAGTGGTTTGAAGTGAATCCTGAGGGCACTCTTTATACATGGTCGATTGTCCATTTTGCCCCAGACGGCATCGCGAAACAAACTAACGTACCCTATGTGGTAGGAGTAATCGAGTTCGAAGACGAGCTTCGTCTTGCAGCACATATGAAGGGTTTGTCTAGTAAACCTAAAGTCGGGATGAAGGTCAAAGTTGTTCCCCAAGAACTTGAAAACGGAAATCTTGCCTACTTCATTAAGCCTGCCTAGTTATTTCTAGCAGGCTCCTTTTTCTCTTTTTTAATTTTGCATGGGTTAGATTAAGTTAGTTCTTGGAGCGTTTCTGAGAATCCTTTAGGTCTGAGGGACTGATTGATAAGTGGAGTTTTTTCTAGCTGACGGAACGAACTACGAAAGAGGGGACGTCGTTCTTGGTAGAAAATACCGATTGGTATCTTGTCACCCCATTCATCTGCTCGTTTCATCGCTGCATAATAATCCGAAGAGTCGTGTCCTTTATCTTCAAGTTTGTAGACACGGTCACGGTAAAATTGGTAGTCTTGAACCCGATTGAACGTAAAGCATACTTGGAGTATGTCAATGAGTGCGAAACCATTATGTTGTATTGCGGTTTTCATGAGTTC
>JBHLSA010000065.1:0-8302 GCA_048882025.1 Candidatus Thorarchaeota archaeon
CCAAATTTGAAATTAGCAATAGTATTTCAAAGATTTCATTGGGTGCACAATTAAGAGGTGCAGGGATTCGGGCGTTCGTTGCTGGTGCCTGGGCGTTTGCACATGTAAGCGATTTTACGTCGAATGGCATGAAAAAAACGGGTCAGCAAGTTGCGAAAACAGCCTTAGCGCTTCGGGATCGTGTGGCTGAAAAATTTGACCTTTCAGGGCCTCGGTTTCAGGATAAAATTCGAATGAATGTAAAGCAGAAGTTCATTGATGTGCCTTTGGAGGAAAAAATGGCGCTTGTCCGTATGTTAGATGATGAGGCTCATGATGTTGATCGTCGGATAATAAATACACAAACCATCTACCGTGATCTCTCAACCCAATTGTATATTGCCAATTCGTTTGGTACAAGTGTTTGGGTGGAAAATTCCCTACCACGTATACTATTGAAAATTACCTCTAAGGAAAATGGAATTCGGCAACGTGCTTGGGGTGAATCGGCTGGACGCGGGGGCTTCGAAGTGCTTGATGAAATTGCACTTCGCAAAATCGCTCGTGAATCGGCTGAACTAGCAATCGACTTGCTCAATTCCAAGGCGGTACCCGGGGGAATCTATGATGCCATTCTTGATCCACGGTTAAATGCAGCAATGGTGCATGAAGCCTTTGGGCACCCTTGTGAAGCGGATAGCTGGATTGCTCAAAATACTGTATTAGAGGGGTTACTCGGGCATCCGGTTGGTCCTGAATTTTTATCTATAGTTGATGACCCAACGATGCCTAGGGAGCGAGGATCTTTTGAATACGATTGGGAGGGGACTAAAACGTTGAAACGGTCTCTTGTGAAAGCTGGAATTCTCACAGAGCTAATGCATAATCTTGAAACCGCTGCGCGAATGGAATCAAAGCCTAATGGTGCAGCACGATGTCAATCTTTTATGTATCCACCAATACCCCGAATGAGTAACACATACATGGAACCCGGCGATTGGGATGTCGACGAGTTGATTTCGGACACAAGAGAAGGCATTTTGCTTTGCGATTGGAATTACGGGTACACAGATCATGCTAAAGGACAATTCATGTTCCAAGCTAGTTATGGCTATCTTATCGAGAAAGGCGAAAAGACCCAGATTATACGGGATGTGTCATTAGCTGGACAAATCATTGAGTTTTTACATAAAATCGATGCCTTGGGAAACAAGCTCGGAATGTCTGCTGGAACTTGTGGAAAGGGAGAACAAATGGTTCCTGATAATTCTGGAGGACCTCATGTTAGAGTTCTCCAAGTTCCTGTGGGAGGGATGTAAATGAAGCATGAACTATTAGACCTAGGAGATCAGGTCATTCGTGATGCTGAAACATTGGGTGCCCAGCAAGCCGAAGCTTATCTGACATCAAGGAAGCAAATTAGAGTTCAAGTTGAAAGGGGGGCAATCAAGTCTGCTGAGGAAAAACATGATTTAGGTTGTGCTATCAGAACAGCTTTGGACAAGAAATTAGGATTTGCATACACCTCTACAATTAATCGTGAGGATATTCAAGCAAGAACGAGAGACGCTCTTTCTTTAGCCAAAGTGTCTCTTCCTGATGTCGAATTTCACAGTTTCCCTGAAAACAGTAATATCTATCGTGAAATTTCAGGAATTTACGACACTAAATTATCCACATTAACTTCAGAACAGGCACTGGAGTTCATCTTCCGGGCGGTAGATTCATGTCGAGCTCATTTGAAAAAAACGCGGGTCGTGATACAAGGTGGACTTTCAATTCTCTCAAAAGAAACAGCAATCGTCAATTCAATGGGTGTCTCAGGAGTCTATCGAGACACATCAATTGACCTCTCGGTGGATCCCACAATAAAAGAAAGCGGTCACCAAGCATCGAGTTTTGAATTCCAAATTTCACGAAGCCTCTCAAAAGTTAATCCTGAATGGATAGGCGAGAGTGCAGCTAGAAATACTCAACAACTGTTGCATCCCAAGACAATTCACGAACGTCAGCTTCCCGTAATATTTTCTCCTATAGCTATCGACTTTCTCTTCAGGATTGGATTTGCAGATGCATTCAATGCGGAAGAAGCCCAAATGGGGCGTTCATTTTTAGCCGATTTCGTAAATGCCTCGATTGCTCCTGAGTTTTTCAATGTCAGTGATAATGCCCTGCTGTCTAAAGGAAATAGGTCAAGACCTTTTGATGCTGAAGGTGTCCCCTCGCAAAATACTAAAATCATCTCAAAAGGGGAACTAATGCATTTCCTTCACAACTCCTATACTGCAAATAAAGCTCAGGTTACGAACACAGGTAACGCCAGTCGTAAATCCTATCAAACGTTTCCCACAATTACTCCAACAAACTTGGTCATTACTCCAGGCCGTGGGACTCTTGAGGACCTAATTTCTCAAATTGAGAAGGGCCTTCTTTGTCGATTTACGTTCGACAGACCTAACAATAGCACGGGGGATTTTAGTGCCCTTATTATGGAGGGCTTTTATTTCGATAAAGGTGAAATTAAACATCCTGTAAAAAACACTCTCATTGGGATCAACATGCGCGATCTCTTTCAGCAAATTACGCTCATAGGGGCTGACACGCGCGCTCTACATACCGCTATAACACCGTCGATAGCCATCGCATCTGCGAAAATCACTTCTGGATAAATCTCCTATATATACGGTTAAACAGAACATAATTTAGATTGAGGTAATTTTTGTCAACGGAGTCGATTATTAGAAGAAAAGAGGAGCCTTGTTGCTTCATACCTTAAGTGCAATCCTTCGAACCTTTTGAATCCTATTGAAAATCAGTTCGGTTGGTGTATTCGAAATTGCTTTTATTAATGAGCTGTGACAGTAACTCCTCAAGCAGTCTGGAGGATGTACATAGATGGAAGTAAATAGGCTAGTACGTCTACTCGGAAGGGCGTTAATTGCTTGGAGCATCGCAAGTATTATCGTGGGTGTGATTCTCCTCTTAGTACCTGTGAGTCTGTTGCAGGGTATTGGTCTCCAAGCCTTTTTGTGGGGACTGATTGATATTCTCATCGCAGTGGTCGGGATCTTCCGGCAAAAGGAGCAATCCGCTGGCAAGGCCGCACGGTTTCTTCGCATTAACGTGTTCTTGGATGTTGGCTATCAGCTGGTGGGATTGGTCTTGATTGTGTTCTTGTGGCAAAATGCCTTTCTTCTGGGGAACGGAGTAGGCATCATTATCCAAGGGGCTTTCCTCTTCGTGGTGGATTTGTATTTTTATCGAAAGTTTAAGGTGATTGCTGCTCCTGACTTTGTAGTTCCTGAAGCTGCTGTTGAATAAATACAGAGATTAGGGCTCTCAAAAGTTTCAAGGCAATTGTTTTGAAACGCTTCACTGTCGTTGGAAAAGAAATTTGAAATCATCTTGTAACTGTAAACCCGTGTGGTTCAAATGCCAATTGCCTCTGCGCCTCAAGGTTTACGGATTCGTAATATGTACAATTCTGATTTTGATTTCATTGTAAACCTGTTTCAGGCATTAGAATGGACCGCTACGCGACAAGACATCGAGAACCTGTTGATGTATGATCCTTTGGGCTGTTTTGTGGCAGAATTACATGGGGAGCCGGTGGGATCGGTGACCACTACCATGTACACACATTTTGGATGGGTGGGCATGTTGCTCGTGAAGGCAGAGGTTCGGCGCCAGCGGATTGGCACCCATCTGATGAAAACTGCTATCCGCTATTTATTTGACAAAGGCGCTGCGACCATACGGCTCGAAGCCGATCCTCTTGGAATTCCCTTATACAACTTCTTGAATTTTCAAAAAGAATGTGATTCCCTTCGGTTGTATCGAAAAGGGCCACAGCTTTCAGCAATCGATGAAGTCCGACACGCTACACTGGATGATCTCACGCTTGTGTTCCCACTGGATCGAAGGGCATTTGGCGATGATCGTCGCCAGATTCTTACACGCTTTTTTGAACGCTCTGACTTTACGCTCGTGGTTGATAATGAACCAGAGCGTGGAATGCTTATGGCCCATGACTCCGCGCATGGAACTTACTTTGGCCCCTTCATTGCTGACAATTCATTAATTGCTGACAAATTATTACGTGCTGGACTTAGTCAAAAGACAAAACAGACCGTATTAGTTGGCGTGCCTCGACCTCATCAGCCAGCGGTCACGCTCTTGAAATCCTATGGCTTTGAATCCAAGGCAGTACTCAGTCGGATGTATTATGGTAAAGTCCCTAGAACGGGGGATTCTTGTCTCGAATATGGAATCGGGACCTCCGCCACAGGATAATTCGGTTTCTCAAATCGCGACCAAATGTCGGTGAGCCAGCTTTTTTTACAGGATATAAACTATGAAAAATGAATGAGAGGTCAGGCCCAACGGCCAGTTCGCAGGGTAACGGGGCGGTATTTGGTACGAATGTTCTCGAGGCGCTCTTCACTGGTGGGTTTGTGTTTGGTGGGGCGATTGGATCGGGCATAGCGTGGTTGTCGAATCCGCTCTTTTTGATATTGGGGTTTAAGATGGTTTGTTTTCGTCATGAGGGTCAAGTATTATTTTTTAATCTTAGTTAATAAATTCTGCCATCTAGAGGGGTTTCCCTCATCCTAAAAAGGAAGGGGGTGAAAAGGTATTAGGATTGGATTGGTGTCATTTGAAGAGATTGACGAGTTAATTCAGGATTGGAGATCTGGCAAAAAACGTGCTTTTAGAGGGAGAACTTTTGCTGAAAATCGAAGGGGCTACCGGCAGCTAGTCGCACGGGTAGCGACCGAGTTCTTACCCCGAATCCGAGAGTTCATTACCATAGATTCAACCGTGCGTAAAGAGGTGTTGAAAGATTGGAAACACCTTCTTGCTGACCTTGAAGAGGATATGCGAATGCTGGACGCTTTTGACCCGTTGGGAAAAACCCAGTTTTTTGCCGCAAGTGTAATTGCACAAGCAATGTTGCGAGATAAAGCGGCGTTGAAGGCATTTGAACTATCAAAGCCTGAGCCAATTGATGCGTTTGGAAATCCTGAATTCATTAGTGGAATGGCTGCATGTTTAGACACCATTTTGGATCAGACATATCATGCAATGCGGGGCATGACTGGTAAGAACTTGCGAATATCACTGATGCGGAAGGCGTCTCAAACCCTCCATAATGCGTTGTCACAAGGAGTGGTAAAGACCTTGGAAGAAATGAGATCCCTTCTTCAACCGCAATTAGCAGTGGTTGAAATGGAGCTAGAAAAATTCCATTTTGGTAAAATGAGTTCTACAACCTGATTGTATTTCTTCTAAGCTCTGTGTTATAGTTTGAAATTCACGAAGGCTGATCCGTTAAGGGGATGCTTCACTACACCACTGGGAAATCGAGACTGCCGATTCAATATCGAAGGACATGATAGCAAAATTGCTTCACAATATCAATTTTTTAATTGGCATTTTCTGAAGAGCATAGTTCGAAAATCAACGCTCTTTGATGGCTTTTCTGACGTTTTTCAACGTTTCCGGTTTCCAAGCAAATAAAACGGGCTCGAAGCATATCGCTACCATACTTAGATTGGATTGCAATCACAAAAGGCGGTGACGGAGTTGGTCCACTGGCAGAAACATCTGGGTCTCTTCACATGTATGTTGGTCGTGCTGCCCGTTCCACTCGATGTTATGTTTTGGCATTCTACTTCTGTGGTCATGCAATCCGAAACAGATTTAGAAGGAGTACGGGTCGCCATCTATCGGATTGATCGGCTGGATAATTTTAGCTTTACAGCTTGCCTGAATCTGTTTCATTGGATGAATGCAACGGTCGAGCTACTTGATGGAACCGCCATTCAACAGGGCGGGTTATTTGGGTTTGATCTCTTAGTATTCCCCTCTTATGGACCAAGTAGCTATGAACGAGAACTTACAGCCCTAGGCAAGGGTCGGATTCGCCAATTTATCGCTTCAGGTGGATCATTCTTCAGTGTCTGCCGGGGCACCGAATTTGCTGTGAGAAGTTTACAATTGGTGACTGCGGAATTGAAGCTAATTGGGGCATATGGGGTTCAGTGTATGGATAGTCATCCAGGACCTTTGTATTTAGCCGAAATGACCGTTAACCACTCATCCCCCGGTCCAGATTTGTCAGATGAACCTGATTCTTATTCATTGTTCTGTTCAGGCGCTGCATATTTTGATGTTGCAGATACTTCTGGTGTGAATCCTATCCTGTCTTATGCCAATACCGGATATCCGGGCATGATCACATTTCATTATGGTCACGGAACGGTGTTTCTATCTAGTCCTCACCCGGAGTATGAGGAAGGCAGTGATCGAGATGGAATGACACAGACCGATCTGATTCATATTCCACCATATAAGAAGCTCAATGATTCGGATTCCGAATGGGACCTACTCTGTAAGATCTCTCGATGGCTAGTCAATACCTCACCTGATATACCCGAACCTCAGATTAGTACACTAATAATGATTGGAGTACTCTCTTTAGTAGTCATAATTGGAGGTGTAATTGTAATTCGTCGCCGCTAGCCTATTCATATTTCCGCTGTCCTAATACATTAATGATATAAGACTCACCAAACCTAATTTGTGTAATTTTAAAGGTGTGGACCCATGGCTTCTTGGCATCCAGAAAGACGGAAGAAAGTGTTTCTTTGCTTCGTTATTAGTCTATTAAGTATCTGTACAATTGTTGCTCAACCTATTTCCTTGAATTCTGCTCTTGTTCAAACAAGGTCAGACTTGAGCAATACGCGAATTGCGGTCGTTGGCTTTCACGAACGTCAAAGTAATAATAATGGCAGTGCGAGAGCTTTGCAATGCATGTTTGAGTGGATGAACGCCTCAGTAGAAGTCATTGATGGTCTAGATATTCAGAACGGATTACTACCACAATTTGATCTTGTTGTCTTTCCAGCTGCTAATCCTAATGCGTATTTTCGAGAGCTTACGCCTCTCGGTATAGAGCGAGTTCGGCAATTTGTAATGTTGGGTGGCTCACTGTTTAGTATTTGTCGTGGAACCGAGTTTGTCGTGCATAACTTAGGTTTAATCGAGGTATCGCTGAATCTTTGCGGGCCCTACGGCGTTGTGTGTTTTGATGAACACCATCATGATGGGGTAGAAGGAAAATCCCTTTCTGAAATGATTGTAAATCGTAATTCCTCGGGGCCTGATCTCTCGAATGAACCCGATTCTTACAGGCTCTTTGCCGTTTGTTCCTCATACTTCAATTGGAGTGCTGGATCCAGTATTATTCCGATTATGTCCTATGCAGATAGTGGATTACCTGGAATGATAGTTTTCCGTTTTGGCGCAGGCACGGCATTCCTATCTAGTCCACATCCTGAATTTGAAGAGGGCAATAATCGGGATGGGATAACTGATTATGATTATCTAAATGATACCGATTCCGAATGGAACCTATTGCAACAAGTATCCTCTTGGCTCATCAACGCATCGCCAGATGTACCCGTGGGATTATGGATTGGGGCGACAATAGGTATCAGTATTGCCATTCTTGTCACTGGCATTTACTATGTGTTCAAAGTTCGCAGGCAAAAACGTTGATAAATTCTCATTTTACCAGTTTGTTTGACGAATGCGCTTGTCAAATAGTATCGCCCAGATGTAACTGGATCCATGAACCCTTTTAGCATTACACTTTACCTGCTTATTATTGGATCTGGTCAAAAAATTCAGAGAAATAGCGCTTAAACATCAGACTCAAATGTGATTCTTCTCTGTTATCCCTATCCCTCTAATCTTCTGGATTAATAACAGGATTCTGCAACGGAAACCGGTGGATGATCAACGCATCATCATCGGCTCCGCCTAAAATCGAGAGCAGCGAAGAGGTAGCCAAAACCGCAAATAGTCAACCCCAGCCCCTACTAATTTTTCTTCAAAGAAATTATTGGTCTTGTAGCTCTTTCGCTAAGGTTCACCATGGTAAATGTTAATTTCTCATCTAACCAATTCGTTATTTTATTAAGATTCGCGATCGCGAAGGTGAAACAATCATCGAACTAATGAACCAGAGAGCGAAGCAAGGAATTTCCTGACTTCGATGACCATTTGAGAGTTCATAAGAAATTAATACAATGGTCTTGATATAGTTGTACGGCGGATTCATCATCATGGAGAAGGAGTGAATGACACAAAAACCAGAATCAGAGTTAGTTGAACTCATCAAGAATTTCGCTTATGATACTATAACCGGGTTGGGTGATCTCTCAAACGTTCTTGGACAAATCCTTGATGAAGTAAGGCAGATAGGAAGAAAATTGTGTAAGGGATCTGGTTAGGATCCCCGTGCCTTCTTTTT
>JBHLSA010000066.1:0-8297 GCA_048882025.1 Candidatus Thorarchaeota archaeon
AATAGAAAACGGTGTATGTAATGGAGCCAATTATCTTGCCAGAACCAGTGAGGAAAGGTGGAAAACGCTACTGGAGGCCCTACAACTCAGACAAACGAATCGAAATATTGGGTCGAGAGAGCTTCCGTTGCAGGTACTCTCCAACCTCCTCTGGGCTGCCTTTGGTATAAACCGAGAAAAGGCGACCTTCAACAAACCAGGACGAACCGCGCCGTCGGCTAGTAATTCCCAAGAAATCGATCTTTATGTTGCTATGAAGGATGGCCTCTATCTGTATGAGGCACTCCCACATCAACTAATCCCCATTTCCGCAGGAGACTTTCGTATGCTGTCCTGCAGCCTTAGGGCAGCTAGCCTCACGAGCAACGCGCCGGTCAATATTTTCTATGTTGTAGATCTTTCCCGCTATGATCTTGGACCTAATCAACCGGACCCAAGCATTGGAGATCCCGAAGTTCAGAAATCGTACTATTACACCGATACAGGCTTCATTGCCCAAAACATCAACCTCTTTGCTGCTTCAGAGGGACTCGCTACCTGGTTCCATAACTGTGATACGGCTAGTATCCCTGCAGAATTCAACCTGCGTTCTAATCAACGGATACTGTTCGCACAAACTGTAGGATATCCGGAGTAAAAGCGAACAGTCTATTCGTGCACGTGCTTGAGATTGAATAGGAAATTAAGTCTCGAAATTTTAGCCCTTAGTACGATTTTGAACACGGGAATTGATATCAACTTCTTATTAGACAGGGAATTCCATTGAGGGCGTGGTCCGGTGTTCTTATGAGGTGCTAGACTCTATGCCTGAATCCAAAACTTTAAATATAAAAATTCTTCAAACAAGTTTGCAGTTCAAACTGGTTTAGAATAACAACTTCAAAGTGATTTAAAATGTCAACTTCTACTGAATTAGACAAACTCGCCCTCAAAGTCCAACAAGTCTACTATGCAGATGGGTTAGCCGACATCTTCATGGGAGTCATTTTCCTTGGCTTGGCCTCTTTATTCACCCTGCTTGCACACGCCATCACGTTCTTGTGGGTTATCATAATAACATTAAATCCATTGCTGTATACCCCACTCATCGAAGCAGCTAAACGGCGGTGGGTCTACCCCCGCGTGGGATACGTAAAACCTAGGCCTTTGGAAGAGACGAGTATCCGAGGCGCGCTTCTCGCCTTAGTCCTCATAGTGAGTATACTGATTCTTCCACCTGTGGTCTTATTCATCATCTCCAGTTATACCGGATTGTTCTTCTGGTTGACCTGGATTGCACCCATTGGGTTTGGCTTGATGATCGCCATTGGACCCTTTATCCTCGCTCGCAAATACCACATCACTCGATACTACCTCTTCGCCATTCTCCTCCCAGTCATTGGAGTCATCGTTCCCTGGTTGAACCTCAGCGTTCCCAACGCCTATGCAGCGTTTTTCACCACCTTTGCTATCCAAACCGTCATCATTGGCCTCCTTGCCCTCTTATCCGGTACAGTGCTCTTTTTCCAATTTTTGCATCGCTATCCCGTTGAACCCACGGAACCCATAGAAGGTGACAACCCACATGCCCTCATCTGAACCCTCAACGACCCCCTCCTTCATCGACAACGACCTAGACCCCATAGTCCATTCACCAGCACGGCTCAAAATCCTCACCGTTCTCAAACAAGTCGAAAGCGCAGATTTCCTCTTTCTCCTACGTCAAACCAGCTTAACGCGAGGCAACCTCTCCTCCCACCTCAGCAAACTGGAAACCGCCAACTATGTCACCATAACCAAAGAATTCGTAGAAAAAATCCCTCGCACCCTCATTCAGCTCACCGAAGAGGGAAAAAACGCCTTAGAAACCTACCGCCAGCAAATGCTACACAAACTTGCCCGGCTAAAATAACCCCTCATTTTTTACACCTTCACAATACTTGAGCATAGACCTTTACAACCTAGCACACCTTTTTCTCTCTTTCAAACATCACTACTTGAACAATAAACCCAACTTCAAAACCTAATATGTTATATTGTGAAACCAACGCCTTTCACGTCATTGGTAAGAAAGCGCATGCATGTCTTCAAAATTCTTCTGAGTCGCAGTTAATACTCAGAAAAGAGTCCCCAATAAGAAAATAAACATCCAAGAGATTCAGGTCTAATCATCAAATGCGAAAACAGATAAATATCATATATACGCATACCTGCTGCTACGATGGCCCAACCATCAAGGTTGGCGACATCAACGAGGGTCGTTTCGATGGCAAAAAAAGCAACGCAAATCCTCGCAGTTAGCTTCTTACTGGTTTTCATTCTCCTATTAACAACAAGCAGTTTCACTGTTCAAGCCAAATCAACAAAAACCACCTACACCTGTATGATGCATCTCGGAGTCTCTGCCCCCGAACCTGAAAAGCAATGGTTTTCCAATGACATTTGGCACATTCGAAACTGGCCTCATGCAGGCTACCTGTATGATGGGCTAGACTGGACGATTTTTTACCTGGGCAATAACAACTTCAACCAATACACCTTTGTTGGCGTAGGCTGGGGCAAAATCATTTTCTATGCAGATGACGGAACCTTTGAAGGCACCATGGTCATAAACTTCGATACCGGCTTCGCCATTTCAGGAAAATTCATCTGCCATGGAACAGGAGCCTACGAAGGCATGCATATCAAAGGCTATTTCGAAGGATATCTTGGCTCTGATACAGCTACAACAATTGTGCTTCATAATCCACACGGTAACGGTAATGTGATCGAGTTCATCTAAAGCAGCTATACTAATGAAACAAGGTTAATGACGGGAACTCCCGTCTCTCCCTTTTTTATAATACAGGACTTGAACGAACGTGCTTCTAAACATCTGCTGCTTGAGAAAACAGTTTTTTCAACTGATTCTAGCGGCTTTGTTATATTTCTCCGACCATTGAAGCTGAATCGTGAGATGTATTTCTTATCTGCTGACATTAAGTTAATTGGTTAAACCGCCATACTAGAAATCATAGGAGGAAAACCTTCACCCAATTCCTTTTTTTATCGAGTTCTTATATTCAATAATTACTGAGTATTTTGACCCAAGGCGTGAAACAAACACGTTCACGTCGTTTTCTATGAATTGTATATACGTCTTCGAAGTTCAGGAGAATTGCTTTTAACACTAGAAAAAACACTTGCTCCATTGATCCGTCATTAAACCTATCTATGTGCAATTATTTTTTGCGTCTACGTGGCTTGGATTTCCCACGGCGTCGGCGAAGAACAACGATAATTAGCACAACGACGATGATTACGATGACAACTATCAAGAGTAAAACTGGATCGAATGGAAGACTCGGAAGTGACGGCGTCTGCACCGTTCCCCGGATCAACCAGACATCAGTTAATCCTGCGCCAAAACTGTCGGTTTCTCCCACAATGGCGTATCCACCGCTACTCACTTCTATCAGTGAATATCCAAAATCAACCCCTGTCCCTCCAAAGGTGTAATTGACAAGGTGGTTTCCACTGGGATCTGTGAGAATCAACCAAACATCCTCCAGACCGGCTCCAAGGCTTCCTGTATAGCCTGTAATGGCAAACCCGCCTGTGCTAACCTCAATCAAAGATCGTCCTTCATCAAGACTAAGACCACCGAAGGTCCGACTCCAAACCTGGTCTCCGTTGGCATTCGTCCTAATCAACCATAAATCAAACGCTCCTGCCCCAAAGCTTTGTGTTGCACCAGCAATTGCAAAACCACCGGTACTCACTTCCACCAGTGAACGAGCTGAATCAGAGGTAATTCCACCGAAGGTCCGACTCCACAGTTGGTTGCCATCGGCATCGGTGCGAATCAGCCAGACATCCGAAGAACCCGCCCCGTAACTTTGTGTTGCACCAATGATAGCAAAACCACCGCCACTTACTTCGACCAACTCTCTTCCTGCATCTGAATCAATACCGCCATACGTTTTGTTCCATAGGTGATTGCCATCGGCATCGGTGCGAATCAGCCAGAAGTCGTTGGATCCCGCGCCCCAGCTCGCCGTCCGACCTGCTATTGCGAATCCCCCAGTACTCACTTCTAAAACCGACCACCCCCATTCGTCGTAAAGCCCCCCAAATGTGTGGTTCCAAAGGTGATTACCACTCGCATCCACACGGATTAACCACACATCATTATCGCCTGCCCCAAAGCTTTCTGTTTGCCCCGAGATGAGGAATCCTCCACTACTTACCTCGATTAGATCCCACCCAATATCGTCAAGGGCACCACCAAAGGTGAGGCTTGATTGAGCGTTGCCATTAAGGTCAGTCAGGATTAGCCAGACATCTCGACCGGTAGGTCCAAAACCACCAGTAGAACCGGTGATTGCAAAGCCACCTGTACTTACCTCCACCACGCAATGACCAAAGTCATAGTCTGCAGTGCCATATGTCCAATTCCACGGCGAGATAAATTCTTGGGCCCTAACACTCATAGTCTCCAAATAGGGCCGTTCAGCCTTTTGCTCATCCATCGGAGAGATTTGAAAAGGGATAATCACGAACAAAAGAAATAAACAAATTACAAACCCCATCGAAACACGAACCATGCGTCCCATAAGCCAAACCTCCTAAGGACTGACTCCTATTTTCTATTTAAATATTCAAGAATAAGAAATCTCGAAAAATCCTCCATGCTAAACTCAGTATAGCATAACAAATCATCTTTCATATCATTAGAAAGTTGTTCGATTTTTGATTTCCTGTTCGTCCTGCATTGTCCTGTCATAAACTGAGTTTTCAGTCCTGTTGGATTGCAGTCACAAATAGCGCTTCACGTTTGAATGGGATCCCACCAGTCTCCGTCAGACGCTCTTGTATTGATTTAAAAGCCGCTGCCTTAATGGAATCAGTAATCACATCACTGTTTTTACCTTCGACAAGCCATTCATAGTCCATCATTTCTTTCCACCAGAAATCAACGGTATCATAAGTAAAGGAAGCCTGTCGGGTGTAAACTCGTATATTTGAAAATCCGGTGTTTAATAGGATTTTTTCCCATCCCTTTTCATTTTCAACATGATAATTACGTTTACTCTCAATTGAATACGCTGAGAGGAACTCATACATCCAATCAAGATCCTCCTGCAGGAGCCACGTACTCATGCCAAATTTCCCTTCAGGCTTTAGAAGTCTACATATTGCCCCCATCAGCTCATCAGGTTTCTTGTATTCAAGTGTCTCAAAGTCAAAGTAATCGTCCCACCCAATGAAACCTGCCGTGACGCAATCAAAGGAATGTTCCTTGAAATCAGCTTTGCAAGCATCAATGAAGTGGACCAATGAATTGCTAATCTTACATCGCTGGATTTCCGAATTGGTTTTTTGCACACAATGATCGCAAGTTTCGACACCAATGACACGTCCTGATTCTCCAACTTTTTCCGAAAGGGGATAGAGCACAGAACCCCCGCCGGTGCCAATGTCTAAAACACGCTGTCCCTCCTGAATGTTTAGAAGGTCAACAAGAACCTCACCAAAGATATCCCAAAACCCGCCCCACGTCTTCGGCTTCAACTCATCTACAGACGAAGAATTATTCATTACAGTAAACTCCACCAGCCTTCGAGTTCCAATGTACTAAACCTTTGTTATCTTTAGCCAAAAAGGAACTCTCAATGATGAGACAAGGAATACTAATGATGTGAACCAAATTTTTCATAATTGACTTTGGATTATGCGATCATAGTATTCAATTTGTTTGACGAGTGTTTCGCGGATGTTGAGTTGGTAGGGGCATTTATCTTCACATTCGCCACATTGGTCACATTCTCTTCCTTTTGTAATGTGTTTAAGCATACGTCCTGGAAATCCGGCTTTTCCCCATAGAATCCACATGCTCTCGATATTCATCACCCAGGGAATGTTGATTTCTTTGGGGCAAGGCTTGCAGTATTCACACCACATGCAGAGTTTCGATCCCTGTTGGGTGCGAATCTCTTCAATGCGTTGCCAATCCTTTGGTGTGAGTTCCCAAGAGCCCTCGACGATCTCAACGATTTCTTCGATATTTTCAACAGTTTCAATCCCAGGAACGGGAACAACATTGTCAAATTGCAAGAGGTATTTAATGGCCAGGTCTGCATCAGTTAACTGCCCTCCAGCAAAGGGTTTCATGGCTAAGAATCCCACATCATGCGTCTTTGCCAATGGTACTAGCTGTTGTTCAGCATGGTTGGTTACAAAATTGAATGGAAACAAGATTACCTCGAATAACCTAGAGGTTGTTGCCTTCTGAGCGATAGCTAATGAATGAGTGGACAACCCAAGATGATGAACTTTGCCGGATTCAAGCGCGGCATTGGCAACCTTTAATGATTCATTTGGACGTAACATCGTGTTGTAAGCGTCCTCTGTGCTCACATTATGGAATAACCAGATATCGATATAGTCGGTGTTGAGCTGTTTCAAACTCTTTTCCAACGCGTTTTGTGTTCGTTTTGCTGATTGCCACGAGGATTTTGTTACCACCACAATATCCTCTCGATAGCCCTTAATAGCCCGCCCAATTCGAAGTTCGCTGTCATCGTAATACACGGAGGTATCAATGAGGTTGATCCCTAAATCCAAGGCGCGCTCAATCACCTTAACAGCCGTATCAAAGGGAGGTAAAAGAATGGGAATTCCCCCCATTCCGACCCGCGAGACTTGTAAGTTGGTTTTTCCCAGCCGAACCTTCTTCATAACCTACCCCTAACGTTTGAGAAGCTTATGAATTTGTAGGTAATTAAATTACCAACTGTCCAGGTTGAGTGCCCATTGCTGAATATTCGGATCGGTTTGTAGAGCAGCCTTTTACAGCCTAATTGTAGCCAAGGGAATCTTTTGGCTGGTTTATTCTTGCACAACGGATTTCTAGATTATTGCCTTGTTACATCACGTAGTAGTAGATATAGAAAACAAGACCGAAGAGAAATGCTAAGAACCAGATTGTTAATTGGATGCGCATTTGTATTCGAGTTCCACATCGTAGGGGTTTCTTGCCTAGGGAGAAGTACAGGAAGCGAAGTGTAAAGAAGAGTGCAATAGCCAACGCAATGGACCCAAACACTACATGAGAAATTGTTACTAGTGAGCCGGGGCTTGTGGGGAACAAAACAAGCGCAGGCCAGTTTGCAATTAGGGAGGGACCCATGATGAGAAGCACCGTCACTAGCATCGACAGCGTTCCCACACCCATGATTATACCATGGTACTTCCAATTTCGTTTCTGTAAGTAACCGATGAGGAGGAGGACGATTAATACAATTTGGAGTATGAAGTTGATATCAAAAATTAATTCAGCCGTTGTCCCGAAGAGGACCATTCAAACCACCAAGAATCTTTTGGGCGATACTGAGGTTAAATGTATTGCTTTTTTATCGCATCAGTTTCAGAAGACGAGCAGACAGTTGTTCAATCACATTAGCGGCTGCTTTTCCGAATGATCCGATTTGCCGAAGGCGATGTTGCATCAAGCCAGCATACATTGCTAAACGAAGTTTAGACTGCGAGAAGGAGCCTTTAAAGAGAAGATCATGGCGATTTGCAGACCCTCGTTGTTTCCGCCAATTGGGCTGCGTTATCTGATTTTGGACACGCGAATACAATCCTGTGCCAACGATGGGGTAGGGGAACGAATAAGACAAATAATCCAAAGGGAGTCGTGATGAGAATTGTAAAGTTTCAATAAGGGTCTCGTTGGTTTCTCCGGGATAACCTAGAATGAAGAAGCCTCCGGTTTCGATGCCAGCTTTTTGTGCGGTTTCAACTGCGCGATGTGCTTGTGTGGGGGTTATTCGTTTGCCCATGATGGTAAGGATTCGCTGGTTTCCGGATTCGATTCCAAAGAAAATGTGACGGCATCCTGCTTTGTGCATCAGGGTTGCTAACTGTTTGGATAGATGGTCTGCTCGACTGAGGCACATCCACTCAAGATCCATTTTTTCATGTAGGAGAATATTGCAAATATCAACGACGCGACGGGGATTTTGGGTAAAACAGTCATCGGAAAAGAAAACGCGATCGTACCCTAAATCCCGAATCTGGGTCATTTCTTTCACTACGTTTTCCGCAGAACGCTCTCGATAGCTCTGACCAAAAACGGGATTGCTACAAAAATCGCATAAGTAAGGACAGCCACGGGTAGAAATCATACTTGAGGATGTAAAATGATGAAAGGTTCGCCAATACCATTGATATTGGGTATTGGGAAATATATCACGGGCTGGAAAGGGAACTGAATCGAGTGATTTAATGAATTGACGTCTAGGATTGACCTTGATCTGGGCTCCCGCGCCTTT
>JBHLSA010000067.1:0-8234 GCA_048882025.1 Candidatus Thorarchaeota archaeon
CATCTTTAAGATCAAAGGCTGCCATTTCAAAGGTCGTCGACATTGTAATTGCTTTTTTGGGGCAGACAGCCTCGCAAGTACCACACCAGATGCAGCGGTCAAATCGAAATTGAGGCTTTTTCTGGGTCTTGGTTTTAGAGGATTCAACCATGGTGATGGCAGTAGCGGGACAGTCACGGCTGCAAAGTCCACAGCCAGTACATTTCTCGATATCATGTTCGATTCGGCCGCGGAGCCGCTCAGGGCGTACGGCTTCTTGAAACGGATATCGGATAGTAGCCGTTTTTCGTTTGAAAACAGTGCCGAGGATTTCTCTTTCCATTGCTCCAGGTCGTGGCATTTTTCTCTTTCACACTCCTATGGGATGAACGATAGGAACCAATTCATGAACCATGGCCAAGCAAGAATAATTGCGACCATGAAGAGACTGAAGGGGATCACCCATTTCCAACTCGTGCGGATGATTTGATCAATTCGCCAACGAGCAAGAAGTCCTTTCATATTGGAGAGGATAAGGGCTATGATAGTCGTTTTTACGATGAACCAGAAGGCATAGTAGATGGCCGCTACCATAGGAACTGCTAGCCAAGGTAAGGCCGTATATACATACTGAGCATAGTACCCTGACAGTGGGGTTGCTAGAGCCCAAGGCTGGTTCAGAAATACGATAAAGATTTCTGGTCCGAGGGGACCGCCTAGAAAAATGGCGGTGCCTAAGGCAGCGACAAGGACTACTTCAAAGTTATTGGCAAGTCGGAAGAAAGCGAGTTTCTTACCGGAGTACTCGGTTTCCCAACCGCCAACAATTTCGGTTTCAGCGATAGGTGCATCAAAGGGAAGCCGTTCCGCTTCAGCTTGAGCGGCTATCAAAAAGACAATGAAGAGTCCCAAGAATGCTGGATGCAAGATAAGTGGGATGCCGAGATTAGCTTGATATAAGACAACACCAGTCAGGCTTAAGCTTCCGGCCACCATGCCTGCGGCAAAGAGGGCAAGTAGCAATGGGATTTCGTAAGCAAGCATCTGAATGACACCTCGTACAGCGCCTGTAAAGCCAAACCGGTTCGATGATGACCAACCTGCAATAAACAGCATCATGCTAAATATCGTGCTAAAGAAACCAATCATTAAGAGGTCGCCTTCAAAGTACATAATACCGGTAAACCCAGTCAGAGGCACCAACATAAGTGTTGTAATCGGAATTGCGAGGGCAATTATTGGTGTCAAAGTAAAACCGATTTTATCAGCCGCAGCCGGTGTCACATCTTCCTTTGCCATAAGCTTGACAAAGTCAGCAAAGGGTTGCAAGATACCCCGCCAACCAGTGTGTAAGGGACCAATTCGGTGCTGCTGATCAGCATAGAATTTACGGTCAACCCATTCAATATAGAATGCATAACCCAACAGGAATAGAAATCCTGGGAATATGATAATCTGTAGGACAATGATAATCACAGATATTGGATCCAGCGCCAAAGCAGGACACACTCCAGTGGGGCACATGTATGATTCGCTTCTGTTAAAAAAGCCTTCTACTACTACCATTTTTCCTGAAAGTTTTCTCTAAACGAAGAAATCTAGCCAATTTTAACTGAACGCCTTTAGCAATAACGGCTATTTTGTAAACGTTCATAACAATTTTTTTTTATCACGTTTATGGCCTTGCTAGCTTATGTCTTGAGCGGTGTGGGCTGTTTTTGGTACCAATTGCTTTAACGCTTTTTGAATCAACTGCTTCGCGGGTTCAATGTCACCAATGACTTCAATTTTATCGATGTTGATTTCCCCCAAATCACGATCACTTGCTTCTTGTAACACAGGCATTGCGAATGGGTTGAATCCCATCAAATGAGCCCCCACGGTTTCAACAGCAAACGCATCTTTCCCGACAATCAGTACCTGAGGAGAAACCGTGATACGTTTCTTCTTCCATCCCAAAAACACGTGTGTTGCATCCAACACTGCTAAATCGATTCCTCCAGCCGCTTCATACATATCTAAAAGTGCTGTCGGAAGCTGGTCATGGAAGCGATGCTTCTTTGTATCGAGAACCAATCCCAACAAATTCTTGATTACAAAGCCCATATTCATCAAATCCTCCAATCCTGCTTTCTCATATCGGCGGGGTACATGTGTACTAATGAACGTGTTTTTCTCCAAGAGAACATGTGAAAATGGAATCTTCTCGCCTGCCACTTTAACTAAACTCGTCTCTTCGTCATCTGACAAATTGAAGGGAACAATTCGGTCAGTGTAACAGTTCTTCCAGACCTTCAATCGGTCTAGCCCGGGCCCTGCTCCACTATCAGATTCAGCTATCAAAATTTCCGTCGCCTTATCAAACACTTTACTGATGGCCTTCACAGTCTCAACTGTGGAGCAAATTCCCGTCTCTGGATTGTAAATTCCTACCTTCACCACAACTCTTCTTTCCGGGGAATTCAGCTCATTTACTCCGCCAATGAGCTCAATTGCCTTGGTAAATGAGGCGCTATCAACCACTGCAACCGGGTTTTTCATTTCAATCACGGTTACCAGGATGCAACAAGATATAAACGTTCTCATATGTTAAGAATACAATGTCATAGTGTGAGAACTTAATTGTGTATTGAAAAGGTAAGGTTCCTTGCCTTCACTCATCAAAGCGCTCCAAGAAACTTCTAATACCTTGATCAAACACAAGGAAAACAAGTTATTTGTTAGAAGAGCGAAGAAGCATCTTTCATTGAATCAAAATCTGCAGATTTAGAACCAGCCATCCTTTCTTATTGTGTGCTGGTCTGCACCTCGATCAGATTCTTCAACATCTTTCCACCATTGTTTCTTTGTGCCTTTTTTCGCTCGTTTCTCCCACGCCTTTGCCTTCGGTTGATTATCAATCGTCTTCAAAAGTTCTTCGACACGATGAACTACAGTGTTACATTCGTCCTTTTCGATAAGTCCTTCTTCACAGTATTTTTGAACAAAATCTCTGACAAGTCTAAGATTAGTAGTTGCATCATACCAAAAACCCCAATTGGTGCTTAAAATTTCTGCAATATAGGCTTCGTTGATGGTCTTTGGGTCCTTGTCTGAAGTGCCCACGTCATGACCAGCGAACAATGTGATGAGGTCTTTGATATCCTTTTCATTGATATCATGGATCTGAGTTTTTTCTAAAATGAGGTCTGCTAAAGTAATGGTGGGTTTATCAAGAAGCAATCGATGAAAATCATTTTTTCGAGCAAATTCAATCGTGTGACTAAAATCTAAACAATCTAAGAATACATCCACATAATAGGGCTTCTCGGGGTGGTGATAGATATAACGATCTTTTGCTGCAAGTAATGCATACCTGTCAACGTTAAATCCTAATGTTCGTTGAAAGAAATTCTCAATCTGTCGTCTTTGAGATTTTGGACCGATTAAATCAATGTCAGTAAAGCTCATATGCCCCTCGCCTAATCGGTCAAGGGTTTTGTGTAAGTTGATTTTATGTGGTGTCTGCATTCTAATCGCTAAGGCTCCTAGAATTCTGATTATGACACCATTTTCTTCAGCTTGGTCCACTATGTTGGTAGCTTCTCGCAAGAATTCTTTATCAGACATCGGGGCTTTTGGTTGACTCATGAAATTCTAACTTCCGTTTTTTCGCAATAGGTTCTCTAACTCTGATATATATCTAGTGACCTTCCAACTTTGCTAGATTTTTAAAGATTGGTGATAGTTGTTGATAGGCTTCTTTAAAGATTGGGAATAGCTGGGCGTAGCGGTCATGCGCCGCTTGATCACATTCTAAGCACGTTTTGATAGGAATCACGTCTAGAAGTGATTCAAAATCTGGATAAACTCCTAACGCGACAGCTGCTGTTAGCGCAGCGCCGGTTGAACCTGCATTCATCGGATCTTTAACAAGGCGAATTGCTCTTCCTGTCACATTAGAGATAATTTGCATCCATAACTTACTTGCAGCTCCTCCTCCAACCCCACAGATATCATTTATTCGAAATGGAGCGGTTTCTTCTACCGAGTCAAGTATCCAGCGGATGTTAAATGCAACTCCTTCAAGAATGGCTCTTATCAAATGGCCTGGTGTGTGACCCAGCTTCAATCCCAGATAGGTTCCTCGAGCTGTATGGTCGTTGAGGGGAGAGCGTTCACCTGACATCCAGGGTGTAAAGATCAATTGATCTGAACCCGGAGGAATCTTTGCTGCTAAAGAATCTAGTTTTGAATAAGAGAGTGTTTTGGTGTCGGGTAAATTCAAAAAATTAGTAAGTGTATCTCTTAGCCATCGTAGAGCGGCCCCACCAGTTTCCATTTCACCCATGAGTATATTCTTGTCTGGATCCCCTGAACACATTGTGAGATAGCGTTGTTGGGGATCGATGATTACCTCTTTTGTGGTAACACCAATCCATGTTGCAGTTCCGATGCAGACGTGGCTGTCGCCATTGTTAACACTTCCTGATCCAATAGCCGCGACTGCTACATCGCCGCCAGTGGCAATTACAGGTGTTCCTGCTGGTACTCCAATTTGATGAGCTGCTTCTGAAGTCACTTCGCCAATAATTTCAGTTGAGGGATAGGCATCTGGGAGTTTCTCAGGGGATATTCCAGTGACTTCACAAACACGTTCTGACCATTTATGGTTACGAATATCAAAGATTCCATACAGCGAGGCATTACTCCAATCAGTAACATAATTCCCTGTAAGTTTTAGTTCGAGGTAATCTTTGCAATCCAAGAATTTGTGAGTTTGTGAATAGATTTTGGGTTCTTCTTCTTTTATCCAAAGAATTCGACTCACGATATCCTTTGCGGACGGAGCCATACCAAGAATTGGGTAAATCTCGTCTGAAAATTGTTGAAGCCAATCGCCCTGTTTTGTTGCGCGTAAATCAAGCCAACTAATGGAATTTCTAAGCGGGTTTCCATTTTTGTTTACAGGCATAATCGTAATCATTTGCGCAGAGGGTGCAATCGCTAAAATATCATCAGGGGATTTTGCTTTCTTCGCTACTGCTTGGGTTGTTGCACAAAATGCCTTCCACCAATCCTTTGGGTTTTGTTCTACCCAATGTGATTTGGGATAGAGTAGTGGATACTCCCTATAATCTGAAGCAAGAACATTGCCACTCAAATCTGTTAAAACAGCTTTATCGCCACTGGTCCCAAAGTCATGTGCTATTATGTAACCTTCTTTCTTGGTCATGCTTTAAACACCAATTAAGAAAATACCTTATGGTTTGAGAATCTTTTTCAATGCGTCTACAAACCCTTTATTATTTTCTGGAGTACTCACAGTTATGCGAAAATAGGCACCACCAAGTCGGTGGCTAGACATGTCTCTAGCAAAAATTCCCATATCCAACAGCTGTTCAATAATTTCTTGGGTTTCATGGCCTGTATCTCCGGCGTTGATTAACACAAAATTTCCACTTGACGGAAACGTCTTTACTCCGGGAATTGTATCTAGTTCTCTTCGAATATAGTCGATTCCCTGTCTATTCGCTTTAACTCGTTCCGGCAAGTAATTTGGATCATCAAAGGCGGTTTCTACTGCTCGTTGAATGGGCATTGAAATGTGAAAGGGCTGTTTAACACGACTAAAGTAATTTATCACTTGTTCGTCAGCAATTAGGTAACCAATTCGTAAACCAGCAAGTCCCCACGCTTTGGAAAGAGTTCTAATAAAAACAATGTTGGGGTGCGAAGAAATAAGATCAGTCATGTTTTGATTAATATATTCTGCATAAGCTTCATCCACAGCAATAATCACGTCGTTTTCTGCCAGTTTTTTGATATCCTCTTTGGTACAGTAGTTACCCGTGGGATTATTTGGGGTGCAGATAAAAACAATTTTCGTATTCTTCGTGATTTTTTCTTTTATCTCTTTAAATGGATAATTGAACTCTGGCGGTCTCATTTTCAATGAAACCAGCTTTGCACCATGGAGTGTGGCAAACTTCTCATATGCAGAAAATGTTGGAGAATGAATAATCACCTCTTCCCCCGGTTCAACAAATGTTCTAATCAGGACATCGATGACTTCCATAGATCCCGAACAGACTGCAACGTTTTCTGGTTTCATCATTACATGTTTAGCGAACCGTTCACAAAGACCTGAAGGTGGTGCTGGATACAAGTTAGTGGTTTCTAGTTCCTGTTTCATCGCTTCGATAACTGCTGTTGAGGGCGGAATTGGATTCTCATTTGACATCATGCGAAGTAGATCTCTATTCGACCAAGCTTTGATGAAATGGCTTTCGTTATAACCCGTTGAGGTTCTTACACTTTCACGAACAAGATTTGTTGGATCAAACACGTTATCCACCTGACTTATCATTAATTGGTGTTCCCTTTTAGGGATTTACGAATGGTCAAGCTACTAAACTTTCAGGATATAATTTTGTTGAAAATTCCAAATGCAGTGAATTAGTCTAACATCTAGGAAAAAAAAGAGGGGGTGGGATTCCTCCCGATTACTCAGGTGGAATCTCCGCTTGAGCCTTACTGATTGAGATGCCCTTAGCTTTGTGATAGAAGTAGCTGATGTAGTAAATGATGGGTGCGATAATGAACGTTACGATTACTGCGAGCATGAACGACCAGTCAATCGTACCGGCTACCGCTGGCGACACTGATGCGTACCCAATGAATATTGAAATTGGGATTGAGATCAGTGAGAATATTGAAATCAGTGGTATACCTGCGATCTTCCTTTTAGCAAAGTCCGGAGCGAGTTCAAAGATGTCCTTTCTTCGCCATGGGAAGATAACACCTGCGATGCCCACAATGACCATCGCAATCCCCCAGGCAAGAATGCTGTAGGTGAAGTAATCAAGTGCTGTGGTGTAGATGTAAAGGATGTTCATTATCATACAGATAATGAAGGTCACTACAATTGCAACCCAGGGCGCTCTAAATCGGCTGTCAACTTTCGAGAGGGAGCTGGGGAGTACACGATCAAAGGACCAAGCAAAAATGTTGCGTACACTAGAGATGAATAGACCTAGGGCAGCACCAAAGCAGCCAAAAGCGAAACAAACCGTGAGAAACGGTGGAATGAAGGGAATATCGGTGGCAAACATAGCTAGAATGTTACCTAACGGTTCTATTGGGAACAGGTTCCACCAGAGGGCATCACCTGCTACATCCAGATAAGCTAAGCTGTTCATAACTACTGGTCCTAGCGCATAGTTGTAGACTGCGTACAGTCCAAAGGCAGTGAATCCGAAAATGAAGAGTGCGCCGATAATGGCGATTATGTGCGACCTGGTTACTCCCTTGATTTCTCCTGCGATATATGCCGAGTTTGTGTATCCAAGGAAGTTTAACGTTGTATACGTTGTCGCGAAGAACGTCACTCCAAGCCCTATCGGAAGCGCTGCCGTGACAACCCAGCCTGCGGCTTCTGCTGTTGATACTATGCTCGCGAACGAGAGTACTCCTCCTGAAAGAAGTTGCATGCGTGCATCAATTAGGGGGGCACCCGCAATCATGACACCAGCCCAGACCATTAATCCGATGTAACCCAAGATAATGGCCAACCATTCTGCGCGGAATTCCCATTTGGATCCGAGGAAGGAAAGGACAGCCATCAGTACGATTATTACTGTTCCTATCGCTAGTTTTACCTCGTTAAGGTTTAGCATAGTGAAGATGACTAATCCCGTTGGGTCACCTGTCATGGCTCCCCAAGTTAGCCAAATTGGTGCTAGACCCCATTCGACAATCCAAGATGCGAAAGGTCCTGCCCATGAAAGGAGTATCAAGGTGATGTACCAGTTGACTGCGAAACCAACAGCGGGGTGAATGATTCGACCAACCCAAACATAATCGCCACCCGAGCGAGGCATCGCAACGCTAAACATAACGTACATGATGGCGTTCGGAATCATGAAGGCGATTGCAACAAGGGCGGAAAGAGGCATCCACACACCGGGACCATGTAGACCTACTGCCCACATCTGATAAACCCAAGGCCAAAAAATTCCTGGAATCAGAATGCACATAACTAGGGCGTCCCAAGCACTGACATTTCGAACAAGACCGGAAGCTTTTCGAACAAAGATTTCTTCTTCTCCCATTTTTCATTCAACTCTGAATGATTCTTATGGGTTATTATTTGGTTTCCCGTGGGCTACCAAACGCCCCTTTATCGATGTACAATGTATAAAACCGTTACTGGTATTTAGGATTCGTTAGGGAATTCGCAAAAGCTGGGCTTTCTATAAATAGCCAGTTTTATT
>JBHLSA010000068.1:0-8152 GCA_048882025.1 Candidatus Thorarchaeota archaeon
TGTTCTTACTGCTGAAATCTCAGATGACGCATTGATAGATTTCGTTTTCTGCAAATATAATAATGGGACTCATTGGATTAACATCACAATGCGGGGGACACGAAGTAAACTGGCAAACTTCACCGCCGCTATACCCAACTTTCCTGAACGATTTGAAGTTCAATACCAGATCTGGGTGAACGACACTCAGAATACTTGGTATAATTCCTCCATATTGTCTTATACGGTAACTGATACGCCTCCAATCATTGCATTTGTAACCTATACTCCAACTAGACCATTGGATACTAGTGTAGTCATCGTGAATGCTACGGTAACAGATGGCACTGCTGTTGCACAAGTTAACCTTTACTACTCTTATGATGGAGTATTGTGGTCTATAGCAATTCCCATGACTAACATTGAAGGTGATGTTTACCAGGCCGCAATTCCACCTCACCCAGCAATGCCCAATTATCAATTCGACTCAGTGCTTTTTCAAATCGAAGCCATTGACACTTACGATACTGCTCGCTTGTCTCCAATCTATGCCTTTCTTGTTCAAGGCACTCTTTTTGCCATCGATCCCGTCACTGGTCTTCTAGCGATAAGTGTAATCGGAATTACCATTGTCGTTCTCATTATTCTCAGTAAAATTTACGAAAGATACTAGTCTAAATTACATCAGAATACAGATGGTTACTCCACATCTATTTTCACAATCATGCACTTATTTACCATACCGCAATATTCAGTTAGAATCGAATCTAAGGCACAAAACCTTTTTAAAAAATCATCAACAGGTTTTCTTAAGGCAGAGACGGTGTGAAAGCAGGGAAAAACACCTTGTAGAACGCTTCTCTGCGTAAGGTGAATGCCTGTGATTGTACTCGAATATCAAGACGGAACATTTGTTGAGGCAAAACAGGGATCAAATAGCATCCGTTGTGAGGTCGACAAGAGTTCGAAAAAGATTCGGATGATTTTGCCTCAAGATACCAACCTCATTGAACGCCGAACCGCTTTACGTCTGGCTGACACCATTGCGCGGAGTGGATATCTCCTTTCCACAGGTGAACGAGTGGGCCAAGGATTTGAACTCATTCTCGATGAGAAAGGAACAGCGATTCCAGATCGGCTCAAACAGAGTCCTCGAATCAGCTATAGCTCAGCTACAATTGGTAGTGTTGTTGATAAGAAGTAGTTATCCCTCTGTAAATTGATTGAATGCCGGTAGACAGCGATCAAGAAACAGCATTTAGAAATTCCAAACCAAAAGGGGTGAATGGTGTGAGCGAAGAAGGGAAAGTAGAATCTCTCAATGAAGAACTAAAGCGGGAAATCAAGAAAGGTGCAAAACTCGACCATGCTCCGGAAGCGAAGCGTCAAGAAATAGATCTATCTGCAGAGAAAGCGCTCCTTGAAAAGCTTAGAGCTGAAGGCAAACTTGACGAAGAAGACTAAATGTCTTTTGAGTGCAGCTAGCCTCCCTATTTTCTTTGCGATTCAGAAATCAGTTTGATCAAGTTTTATTTCATTCTATTTTTCTTTGGAAGTTGTCGTTATTTCTATTCTTGAATATTTCTGAATTTTTGTTTGAATTTGATCGCGGTATTTTTGGAAGACAGGACCAGTCCGAATAACCCAATCGGCGAAATGCTCTGCCATAGCTCCAGGGCTCCAACGGTTCTTACTGACTTTAGAATCCCATTTGATGCTGACATTGTTTCCCTTTATCTCCAAAAAGCCCTCTGCCTGACATAACTGACATTCAACTTTATTGGTTTCACGAAGCTGGATAAAAGGTGTCCCACATTGGGGGCAACTATTTGCCTGAACAGCCAGTGGCGAAATTATCCTGGGTTTATGCGTTTGCTCGATGAGAAGAGTGCCAATCGCGCGAGCCCTTTCCATTGTCTCTTCATCCAGAAGAACCTCGCCAGGGCCTGGTCGATATGCCATAAAACGATCTACAAGGTCGAGTTGTAAGATGCCTGCCAACATAGTTAGTATTGGCAGTGTAAATGGATCCCAGTCAGGGAGTCCTGCTGTAGCAATGATTGCCCCTGGTCGACGCTTTATTTTGCTCAATTGGAGACTATATTCAAATAAGCGATCAATGAACAGCTTAACGATTCCGGTTGGGCCTAGAAAGTAGGTTGGTGCTGAGAGGATGATGCCATCTGCCCATTCAAGATGTTTCCATAATTCATGCATATCATCATCTAAACGACAAGATTCTCCTTTCAGTACACACGCAAGACAGCCCTTACATGGGAGCAACTTAAAATCTGAAAGTCGAACTGCCCGAATTTTTGCACCCTGATCTTGTGCTTGTATTAAAGCTTCCTTGATGAGTAGCTCACAATTTCCTCGTTTACGGGCTGAACCAATTATGCCAAGAATCTTCAAAAAAGAATCACCAAAGATAACAATGAATTTCCAGCTTAAGAGTCTCTAGCTATTTCAAAAAGGAACCAAAGCCAATCATTTGAGTTATTTTTAGAATGTGATGTTAAAATCATGAATATCAGGATCTAAAGGCACATCAATGATAGCTACATCATCAATCTGAGAAGAGGGTGAGCCATGGTGTAAGAATTCAATAAACTTTTCGATGGCTTCGTCTGGACCTTGCGCATAACATTCAACTGTTCCATCTCGGTTGTTCCGTACCCAACCAACAATGTTTAGCTGGTGGGCTTTATCACGCGTATAAGCACGGAAAAAAACACCCTGAACAAGCCCATGTACAATCGCCCTTATTGCTCGCACAGAACTCACTTCCTTGGTATATGACTTGGGTGTTACCTATGAAGATTGTCACATTATCAAAAAGGTCAAGAAGCGTTGAAAGTAAGAATATAGAATGGTGAGATATGTGTGAAAAACACCGATGTCGCCAAAATATTTCGAGAGATAGCAGATTTACTTGAAATCTTAGAAGACTCTTTCAAACCCCAAGCCTATAGACGTGCAGCACGAACAATCGAGCAATTACCTGAACCATTAAGTGATATTGCAGCCCGTGGTGAACTAGAACAAATTAAGGGCGTGGGGAAAGCCTTAGGGAAGAAGATTCAAGAATTGTTAGATACAGGTGATATTGAATATCTCCATAGGCTACGAACTGAAGTCGATCCTGGATTGATTGAACTGCTCAAGATTCCTGATGTGGGACCTAAAACGGTTCGGGCGCTTCACCGAGAACTTGGAATCACAACTGTAGATGATTTGCGAACAGCTTTAGAGGAACATAAAGTACAGAATTTGTCCGGGTTTGGTCCTAGGAGTGAGGAGAAACTTCGATCAAATCTTGAAATCTTTAAAACACAATCTAAACGAATCTTCATTAGTTCCGCATTACCTATTGCTGAAGCTCTGGTTGCTGATTTGAAGCAACTGCCTGAAGTTCTGCAAATCAAAATTGCTGGAAGTTTAAGACGTTGGCGTGAAACTATTGGCGACATTGATATTCTAGTTAGTGCATCAAATCCGCTCTTAGTAATGCAAAGGTTCATTGAACACCCTACCGTTGAACGAGTACTTGTCCAAGGACCAACTAAATCCAGTGTGGTTGTTCAGAAAGGCATTCAGGTTGATTTACGAGTTGTTGACACAGAGTCCTTCGGAGCTGCTCTACAGTATTTCACTGGTTCCACAGCACATAATATTGCACTTCGGAGTTTAGCTCGTCATCAGAAATGGAAACTAAGCGAATATTGTCTCTTGGATACACAGACAGACCGAGTTATTGCTGGAGAAACCGAAGAAGCCATCTACAAAGCCTTGAATATGGATTGGGTTCCTCCCGAACTCCGAGAAAATACAGGTGAAATTGAGGCGGCTCAGGCACACAAACTTCCAAGACTATTAGAGCTGACCGACATTAAAGGCGATTTACATGTTCACTCTACCTGGAGCGATGGAACTGATACCATTGAGAACATTGCAAAAACCGCTATGAATCATAAATACAAATATTTGGCGATTTGCGATCATTCCAATAATAAGACACTGAGTAATGGACTTGATGAAGAGCGACTGCAAGAGCAAATACTCTATATTCGTGAGTTAAATAAAACCCTCGACAATCTGCATCTGTTAGCTGGAATCGAAGTTGAGATTCTTCCAGATGGCTCCTTGGACCTTTCAGACAAAATCTTAACTGAAACGGATATCGTAGTTGCCGGAATGCATCTTGAAACGAAACCAAAAACATCTATTACAGATCTTCTTGTCAATGCATGTAAGCATGAACTAGTAGACATTCTTGCCCACCCAACGGGGCACGTTTTTAACCAACTTTCTGGATTTTCTATTGATTTTGAAACTCTATTGGACGTTGCTAAACGACATGGCACAATCTTAGAAATCAGTAGTTTTCACCAATTTGATTTGACCTCTGAATTGAGTCGACAGGCAATAAGCAAAGGAATCAAATTTGCAGTAAATACAGACGCCCATTCTGCAACAGGGCTAGCTATCATTCAATATGGAGTAGGATTTGCGCGTCGAAGATGGTTAGAATCTAAAGATGTCATAAATACTTACTCACTCTCACAACTGAGGAAGATTCTCAAGCATGTCCATTAGCATTCTAATGGTCTATTTTCACAAACCTTAAATCGTGCCATCATCCCTGCGCACAGTTGAGGATGTAAAATGCATCACACCAACCCCGAAAAATCAATCCTAAAAAACCTCCAAATCCGCAATTACCCTGGGAAAATTGGGCGCACCGATCGGAAAACTTGGGTTAAGGTGTGTCCAGCATGTTTTAGTCCACAAATTCAACCACTTACTAACATTTCTGGCACTATTGTTCAAGAACAATGGGTGTGTTTGGAATGTAATTATGCTGGGGTAGCAATCGAGGTGAATGCGGAGGATCTTACACGTTTTCGATTACAACAAATCGCTGCAAAATATAACATTAATTCGAAAAAACTTTCGCATTAGATTGGAATAATATTTTCTAGGCTTGAGGAAATGCAACCTCGGCTGCCGCACCCATTAATGTCTTATAAAGCAGGTCTTTATTTCGAGGGTCAATTGCAACTAATCCAATTGTACGAAGCCCCAATAACCGTGCAACCGTATCCGGTAGCAAAGCGTCTTTTAAGTCCTGTTTATTAGCAATTGCCCAAACTAATGCGCCGTCTGTCCATTTTTGAATAATTGGAACCAGCTTACGTGTAGACATCACATTCTTTAATGTCGAATCTGTGACCATAATTACTACATCGGTTCCTCGAAGATAATCCTTCCATTTCGGAACTAGTAATTCTTGACCGGGAAAATCCCATACAGCGATTTCATAAGGACCTAACTTAGCCGTTTGCATCTCTTCAACATAAACTGCCATGGTAGCGATGTGATTAAGTTCAGCTCGTTGGCTCATTAGCATTTTAAGAATTGTAGTTTTACCGACACCGCCTTCGCCAAGAAGGACTATCTTAAGGGTTGAAACGATAGCTTGATCAAGAATAGGTCCGAGTCCTTGGAAGACAGCAGAATTTCTGTTACTTTTGAAGTCCCAAATTTGCTTGGCAAACTTCTGTTTCATTTTTTTTACGGCGGCTTCGATTTTTTCTTGAAGAATTTCATCTTTGTCCTGTTGGTCTGCAATAAGAACCAGTATTAGATCTGAATCAACATATTGGTGAATGAACTTCATTCCATCAACAAAGATTGGAACTAGCACATCTGCACCAGTGTCTCGCTCGAGTTGTCGAAGCGATTGAATGTATTCTGCCACGACTGGTTGATCAACTTCTATTGCCCAGTATGAGCGATGGAATAGTTTAATGCCATTCCGTGTAAGTAACAAGACATTATGGATCAACCAGATTGCCTCCCTGCTGGAATGCCCCGCTTTTCTGGAAGTTTTTATGGACGTGGCTGCTTTAAAATGGTTCCACACTTACAACAAGATAGTTTATCTCATTGAACATTTCTTACAAATCACCATACGGGATTTCAATGCCTTTTGAGGACTTCTCTTGCTTAATTGGGTCCATGCGGCAGTGCAGTACAATGGTAACGGTGCATAAAACTCTTTACAACGCTATCAAGGTCCTGCTTCTGATCTTTTGTTAAAGGAACTACTTCTTGTGTTTCCAGAATTTTTTCTACACGGTTTCGAGCTCTATCCAAACTTGTAAAACCGCCTTGCTCAAGCCAACTTTCATAAGGTTGCCGATCAACCAGGTCCCCTGGTAAGTAGTGTTCTTTTCGGAACCAAGTGAGTGTATGTCGAAGACGAAGGAAATCACCACCCTTAGTTCCAACTTCTCGAAGTTCATTCAAAGCCAGGGTATCTTCATCAACTGTAATTCCTTGGATAAAGCGCTTCGCAATCCCTGCAAGAATATCATCGATTACGAGTTTTTCGAAACTTTGTGTGCTTTCAAAAGAAAGCATGCCTGCTCCTGCGATATTATTAATACCAGCCATGGCACCCAGGAGCAAGCCCATGGATGCCTCATATCCCGTTTGGGAATCTGCTCCCAATTTTGCATCAGATAGTCCTAAGTAACCGTGGGTTGGGAGTCCATAATGTTTCGCCATTTGGGCATAGGCACAAGTCAGCATGATTGCTTCTATTGCACCTAGTCGTGCAGTACCATATTGCATATCTACTGCTGTGGGCGAGCCTCCATAGATGACCGGGGCACCTTTTGCTGCGAGTTGAGTAAGAACTATACCGCTCAGTGACTCGGCATTATGAAGAACTAGCGAGCCTGCGAGAGTGATGGGGCCGGTGGCACCAAATTGTGGCATCGAAATTAATTCAATGGGAATTCCAGCCTTTGCACCTAGTAATAGATCATGAACAGTAAGTTCGCTCCAATTCAAAGGAGCCGAAGGGCAGGCGTCAAATATTGCCAGGGGTTTTTCACGTAACTTCGCAGGACTTCCCGCAATTGCTTCAAGCATAAGTTGCATGTCCTCAAATGCGTCCAAGGCAAAGGTGCCCGTTATGATCGGTTTGGTTGAATATTGCAGGATGAGATAAAGACGATACCGATCTGCTAAAATGTTGGGCACATCATCCGGAATCAGGGCGGTACTTTGGGCATTAATATTGGGTAACAAATCGGTGACTCGGGCGAATTCAACAACATCAGATACACGGGGGTGCCGACGTTCACCCGTTTTCCGGTCTAATAAATGGGTTGCAGCGGAACCAGGGTTGAAATAAACATTATCCTTTTGGAGGTTTAGTGCTGGTTCTCCGGTACGAGAGTAGAGGGTTATTGAAGTGGGTGCATGTTTGAGCTGGTCTTCGATGATTGAGATTGGGAAATTTGCGTGCTGCTTTTCATAATCGACTGGGGCTCCAGCTTGTTCAAGTAGTGAAAGCGCGGCTTGGCTCTGAATAGTCATCCCTACTTCTTCAAGAAGTCTTAGGCTTTCTTCATGAATTTGGAGAACTTCTTCTTCTGTGAGTAAGCTTAGCTTAGGACGACGGCTCATTGTTTTATTCTCCTTTATCCGAACCAGTTAGTCGTTTTGCAATTCTGACAGCTTGATTGAAATCAACACCATACCCATCTGCATCTATTTTATCCGCAAATTGTTGACTAACTGGCGCACCACCAATCATTACCTTAATCCGCTGGTCCAGCTGTTCTTTCTTAAGTAAATCAATGGTTTCTTGCATTCGTTCCATTGTAGTTGTTAATAAAGCCGACATGGCAATAATATCCGCATCTACTTCCTTTGCTTTCATGATGAAATTTTCGGGTGTGACTTCAACCCCTAGGTCATACACAGTAAATCCTGCTACTGTAAGCATAGTGGCAACAATTGATTTACCAATGTCATGAATATCCCCTTGAACGGTTCCAATAACGATTGTACCCAAGGCTTCTCTATCAACGGTTTTTGCTAAATAAGGCTCTAAGAACTCAAGGGCCTGTTTCATCGTTTCAGCTGCAACAGCTAGTTCAGGAAGAAAGGCTTCTCCCTTTTCAAAGCGATCACCTAAAACACGAATTCCCGCAGTTAGTCCTTCATTCACGATTCTCATTGCTTCAATATCATTGTTAATTGCATTCTGAACAAGTTTGAGGACAAGTTCTGTTTGACAGTTAATCATTTCATCGCGGATTTGTGTTACTAAATCCTTGGCCACATTGGTCACCTACTTTATTTTTGCTCTGAA
>JBHLSA010000069.1:0-2207 GCA_048882025.1 Candidatus Thorarchaeota archaeon
AGTGGTCAACTTAAAACTCTCCTTGATCGCACTAGAGCCTTGGTTGCTCAGAAGCCTGATGTATTTGATGGCAAAATAGGTGCAGGTATCGCAATTGGCGGTGATCGGATAGGAGGTCAAGAGCCAACCCTTCGCACAATTCATGATTTTTATACAATTAATCTGATTTTCTCAATTGGAGGCGGGGCATTTGGTGCTAATCTTGGTGCCACTATTTGGTCAAAGGACAAGGGTGCACTAGGAGCGGAAGCCGATAAACGTGGTCTAAGAAGCCTCTATAAAACCGTTGACCGATTGCTCGAAGTTGCTCAAAGGCTTCGAAAGTAGTTTAGCCTAATCAATCAAAAACAACTTTGCCAAACCCTTCCCAAGAAGATAGGTCATGATGATTCCTATCCATAGTCCTGCTAGCCCTATCCAATGGACCACTTGAACTGTTGATATGAAAATGGATCCCACAAACCAGAACAAGCCAAATACCCCCAGAGGAATAGCCGAAAGAAATGCACTAAGAAAACCTACAATAATCATCTGAGAAACATGCTGGCTGATATCGAAGCCAATAAGCCGGCCACCCCCAATGACACGAGTAAATATTACCAGCGAAACAAAGGCAGAAACATAGACGACACCAATTTGTGAGATAGCTATAGCATAAGCAACTGGAGCATTAGTAAATGGTTTGAAAAGCGACATCACTACGACAAACAATGGAATAACCACAGATATAATGGTCAAAAGTTGCGCTTTAGATCGAAGAATTCGTTCTGTTTTAAGTGGGAGCGTCATTGTGTACGCCATACCACGAGCTTCAGTACTCAAGAAGAAGATTGAGAAGAAGCCAAGCATAACTGTGGGAATAATCACGAAGATTAGCACATCCATAATGTACACCCACCCTGAACTAAACACAAATTGCAGAAAAACGGGAACCATTGCCAAAATCGGTAGAAAAAACATAATGGCTTGTCCAGGTGTGCGAGTAGCAATACGAATGTCCTTTCGAAGAAGAGCATAGCCCACACCACTCAACTTCACTGATACAGGACGGATAGTACTGGAACTCGGAGTAAGAATAGTGCCTCTGCCAATGCGTACGAGAAACCGACTAGCCCATCGAATGCCAAGGAAGGCTAATAATCCATACAGAAAAGTGACCCCAATATCAAGCCAGAATGGTGGAGTACTAGGGACCCCTGTGACGATCACCACAAACGTTCCTAGCGAAAAAGGATATGCAAAATATAGCCAACCCCAGAAGGGTGCTAACAAAACTGCCCAACTTTCAATCAAGGGGATAAGAAGACTTATCACATAATATGAGAGGGAAACGCCCATTATAGTCACAGCCCACAATACAATAAAGAAAACCCGAATGATTGAGCCGAGGCGTGATCCACCCGCTGATTGTATGCGAGTATAGAAATAGAGAGCTAAGATAATCATTGTGGTAATAGCTAGCCCAACGTTGATGAGAAATGCCCCAAGACATGCTAGAGCGCCAGTTATTGAAAGAGTGGCAATGAAATAGGCAATAGGGAAACTAAAAGTAATAGTGAGCATTTGGACGTCAAAGAGACGAATATAAGCAAGTAAGCTGAGTTTTCCGGCATCTGATTGTGAAAGGGGTAGATACTGCCCAATTGCGGCAGCATTTGTTGAAATAAATGAGGTCGATATCATAATTCCCCAGAAGGCGAGGAATGCAAACCCAAGTAAGCTAAAAACAGAAATTGTTAATGCTGAAGTAATCCAGCGAAGTTCAAAAGGCGTTCCAAAAGTACCACTAAGCGTTCCCCATATTGTATAACCAAAAATGGCAGCTAGCACGCAAATAAAAATGCTCACAGTTAATTTGTTATTCCGAGTATTCTTTCGTATCTTTTCGATTTGCCTTTCCCAACCTTGATTCATAGCGCCTTGGCTCATTGACAGCGCAGAACGGAATTGGACTTCAGAAGCAATCTTTCCTGAAATTGCCCAAGCTTCACGCCAAGTAAGTCTGGTTTTCCCCTCAGAGCCTGTTGACATCTTTAGCAGACCACACAATACCTCATCGATGATTGCTCTTAGCTAGAGCACGACGTAAAGTTTGAACTGTTTCGGCGACTTCTGCATCTTGTTGGACTACCCGAAGGAAGATTTCCTCCAGAGACCCATGCGATTTGACCATATCTCGTAGCTCATCAACAGTCCCTTCTGCTACC
>JBHLSA010000069.1:2217-8136 GCA_048882025.1 Candidatus Thorarchaeota archaeon
ATAACAGGTTGAAATGCAGTAGGTGTAACTTCAAATAAAGCAACTATGAGATCCACTTCTGCTACCAACTTACCTTCATCAATGATCCCAATTCGGTTACAGATGCTTTCAGCCACTTCAAGAATATGACTACTAAAGAGGATGCCTCCATCATTCTCCAAGTGGATGTTTAGGATGTCTTTAAAGACACGAACAGTGCGAGCATCTAATCCGCCAAATGGTTCGTCAAGAACCAAAAGCGGTGGATCATGAATAAGGGCAGAAAGGATGCTTGCCTTTTGTCGGTTCCCATGACTGAGGGTTGCTATGGGCTTGTCATAATATTCACGAAATTCAAAGGCATCAACCAGCGATGTAACTCTGTTCTTAGCATCCCAATCATCTAATCGCCGAATAGAAGCGATGAAATTAAAGAATTCTCGGGGCGTTAGTGACTCATAGAGGATATGATCCTCTGGAACGAGGCCAATCCGTTTTTTCACTTCAATGGGTTGTGCCATTGGATCGAAGCCAAATACCTCAACTTGTCCAGAGCTTGGAGGTAATAAACCGCTAACCATTTTCACGGTGGTCGTTTTTCCAGCTCCGTTAGGACCCAATAAACCATAGATTTCACCTGCGCGAACTTCAAATGAAAGTTGGTTTACTGCAACGGTTTCACCAAAATTCCGCACAAGAGCGTGAGCAACAATGGGGCGGCCATTATTCTTAGAGTTGACCATTATTTTTCTCCTACATTGTTACAATTAATTGAGGGTTAAATAATTTCTTAACCTTTTGAATTCATTTATTCATTCCTGGTCTTGTGTGAGAGAACTAGTGGAACCAATAGGGTAGCAAGAAGCCCGAGGAGAGCCATTGCAAAGAACCCCACCACCCACGTACCAAAGTAAGCTTGGCATAAACTAACAACTAGAATACCAAAAGCTCCTAGCCCAAACCTTGCAAAGAAACTCCAGCCAAACACTAATCCACGGTTAGCAGGAGTTGATAATACAGCTACCATACTGTTACCAGCAGCCTGAGCAGCAAAGAATGAGAAGCCAAATACTAGAATAGCAGCAATGAGCAGCACATCATTGTAAATTGTTGGTAGATAAGGAAAAGAAAGCATTATGAGCGAAACACTTGACAGTAGCGTCATCACTATGAGAATTCGACGCCAGCCATAAAGATCTGTCAACCGACCTCCCACCTCCTGCCCCACCATACCACCAAGGTATATCAGAGTTCCTAAGAAACCAGCAAGTAGGAGAAGTGCTCCCAACTCATTTGTAACATATACCGGAAGAGCCGTAACAGTTCCCCTATATAGCATTCCACGTGCAGCAAAAAGGATTGAAACAATTATCATAGTCAGAGGAGTCATGACGCTAAAGAATCCGCCTGAGGATTTGGATTTTGGATCAGGAGCTGTTTTTACCTCATAGGTTTGAACCTGAACCCGAAGACAGATGAAAGCAATTATTACTCCAATAGCAGCCAGAAATGGGAAAATAATTGGCCAATATACAGTACTCAGAATGAATGCGGAGATGATTGGTGCGGCAGCTTGACCAATACTCCCACCAATACCATGACGCCCAAGAGCTTTTCCACGATTTGCTTCAAAAGTATTCGATACCCAAGTAGTGCCAGCCGGATGATACAGACCTGCACCAAAGGCATAAAACATAAACAGAACTGCAATCATGCCGATACCCAGGGGCCAGAGGAAGAAGAGACCAATACCAGAGAACACAGATAAAAGTAATCCAAGGGCAATTGTGTATCGTGGACCAATTCGGTCAACTAAAAACCCTGCAGGTAGCGCTCCAAAACCAAAGACAAAATATGCAGGGGCATTAAGAAGTAAAACGACTAGCCATTCTGTTCCTAGAGGAACGGGAGCGACCAATAGTAATTTGGCTGTTATGAATGGGAGCGCAAGCATCAACAAGTGAACCAAACCATGTGAGGCTCCAGTAATTAATAGAGTCTTGTTTTGGTGGTTCACATTCATCTACATCCTTTAGATTCCATCTTAAGAGAAACAGGCTATTTCCAGATACTCCTTAAGACCTTTTCACATTATTCACAATCTTGAAACTTCAACCTTCAAACTAGTTACGGAATAGCGAAAGACATTAAATGATTAAAAGTAGTCGGTACGCCCTATTCACTGAGGTGTGACCGTTACGACCACGACAGAAAAACCAGCAGCCCTAGCCTGGCATAATCAGGACCGCATTACTTACGGAATCATCTTCATTTTATCCATCATAATTGCTGCTGCAGGTGCACTATTGCCCCCAATGACAGGAATTATTGCTCCCATTTTGGGGGTTCCTTCAGACGACTGGATTGCCTTAATAGTCACAGTCTTCCTTCTTGTCTCAGGATTTGCGGCCATACCCTGGGCTTTCCTAGCAGATCGTTCAACTCGTCGAAACCTGCTCATTGTCAGTACCTTCTTCTGGGTTTTTTGGTTCGTTCCTATTCTACTTCCAAGCATCAGTTATTGGATGCTTTTCATCGTTTACTGCATTGCCGCAATTGGAGTTGGAGCAACTGGACCCCTTGCCCTATCAATAACCATTGATTGCGTACCAGCTAATTTTCGATCAACAACCTTTGGCCTTCTGGGCACAGCCGCTGGAGCAGGATATGGATTTGGCTTCATTATCAGCGGACTTCTCGTTGAAACATTTGGATGGCAGATGCCTTTTCTAATCATCACCTTAATCGGCTTTGCAACTGGCTTCCTGCTTTTTCTGACTCGTGAACCACCACGTGGTCAACATGAGGAATGCCTTATTGATCTTCACGAAGCAGGCCATGTGTACACATATCGTCTCAATCGGAAGGACCTGCAGCGAATGTGGAAGAAAACATCAAACGTATGGCTTATTGTCGTAGGAATTATCGCCATTATCCCTACGGCAGCCTTTGGAGCTTGGGCTGTCCGTTGGCTCAACGTTGATCATAGTCTGAGCATCTTTGTTGCTACACAGTTTATGACGATCGCTTTGGCAAGTCAAATTGCAGGAACCGCCTTCTTCGGACGTTGGGGCGATCGCCTTTTTCTGAAGGAAAAACGCGGACGCAGTTACCTTATACTATTATGCTGCCTGTTCGCAGGTCCCATTTTGATAATTGCGTGTTTTTACCCTTTTGCCGTCGCTCCTAGCGCTACAATATTTGATCTGTTCCTAAACCCTGCAACTTTCGTATTCTTCCTTTTGGTCTTTGTTGGCACATTTTTTGATGCAGGAATTTCACCATTAATCTATGTCAGTGCAGGTGACATCAATCCACCAGAGATTCGAAGCACAGCTCTCTCGCTTCACCTTCTTGCCCACGTAATTGGTGTTGCTTTAGGCACTCAACTAGCACCTACTTTGGCAGTCATCTCCTTCAGTGGCACTTATTCTCCAGCTCTGGCGGTTATTTGCATCTTCTTCTTTCTCGCCTCACTTGGAACCATACCTATTATCCGCAATATCAGAAAAGACATCACCACAACTGAAATCGAAACACGCAATCGCATCCAAAATCAATCAACTAACTAAATGAGAAGCCCTTCTAAACAATCTTTTAAGCGTCGAAGGTGCCCTAAACAACTACAGTCCAAAAGGAAGTAAGGTGAATTCAAATGACGCGGGCTGGCATTAATGCAGGCCTAGTAAGTACAGGTGTGTATCTTCCCAAGCATCGCCACACCGCAGCGTATATTTCTACCCAAACGGGAATTCCTGAAGACATTTTGATTACAAAATTTGGGTTGAAAAGTAAAACTGTAGGAGGTCCAGAAGATGGCCCAATTAGAATGGGAACACGAGCATCAAAGACTGCTCTTGCAAAAGCACCGAATATGGATGCGGAGGATATTGATGTGGTGCTTTGGACTGGTGAATCTTTCATAGAGCGTCCCATGCAAGTAGCAGGTGTAAAATTAGCATATGACATTGGAGCGGTTAATGCATGGGCACTTGATCTAAGTGCGCGTTGTGCCACGCTTATGGGTGGTTTTCGTATTGCAAAAGCGCTGATGGCTGCAGAACCTGAAGTTAAGACAATACTACTAGCAAGCGGATATCAAAACTGTGATCTGATCAATTATAAGAACGAGCGAAGCCGCTTCATGTTTAGCCTTGCAGCAAGCGGCGTTGCAGTTATTATCCAGAAAGATTATCCTCAAAACAAGATTCTAGAAACTGCAATCATCACTGATGGAGCATTTGCAGATGACGTCTATTGTCCTGCAGGGGGAACAGCAATGCCGATAACCTGTGAAGCTATTGAGAAGGACCTTCAGTACCTTGATGTACCAGATCCATCTGGAATGAAAGCACGATTAGATAAGCTCTCTATGGAAAATTTCATCCGTGTTATTAAAGAAGCCTCCAACCGAAGCGGATACACGATAAAAGACATCGACTATCTAGCGCTACTTCACATGAAACGGTCGGCATTTACATATGTGCTAAGAGAGCTAGGCCTTACCATGGATCAAACAACATACTTTGAGGAATGGGGACACATGGGACAGAATGATGCTATTGTCTCAATCGAAGAAGGGATAAGAACTGGAAAAATTAAGGCAGGAGATCTTGTTTGTCTAGCAGCGGCAGGGATCGGTTATACCTGGTCATCAACTTGTATTAAATGGGGTTAATCCTATAACTAATCCCTCGCTCAATTTTGTAACGAGACCATTTCTCGCATACCTTTCAATATTTAAAAGAAGGATTAACCTTCTACATTTCTCGTAAGTGTTTCTCGACACAGCTAAGCTGATGTTCAGCCCCTTTAAAATCACCATTCGCAAGAAGTTTCCGAGCCGTAGTAATATGCTTTAGGGCACAGCCTTTGAAATCATCAGTGTGCTCACACTCTTTGCATTTATCTTCTTTCATCATCGAAAAGACACCTAGTTCTGATTGAGGTTATGAGCTTACTCTTATGTGTTTTTCCAGTAATCAACACTCTAAATATTTCACGCAAAAGACCAAACAATGGAAATACGGCATCACCAAACCCAAGAAGGGCATTACAAGGGTTTTATGATTAGTTCTTGAACTCCACTTTGTTTAGCAAAAAAGGCAAAGAGCTGATCATCACCCACATCAACATGTTCCCACCAAGGGAGAACCACTTGGAAGCCTTTAGGATAATGAAATTCAGGAACATAAACAATTGTAGGAGCTTTTATATTCAAATCAGCCTCGAATTCGAATTGAAAGACTTTCTGTTTTAGTGAGAAGTTCATACTAAGAGGAGTACCTGCGACGGCGATAACATAGGGACGGCAGAAGCCTTCAATAGCGCGCCCGCCACTATGGATATTGGAAGAATCGATTTGCTGTGAGATACTGAAAACTGAAAAGTCTTCTTGGTTCCATTGATCCCCCCAGGTATTATTATTGTCTGCAGTATAATTCCAGAGCATTGAGTGGAGCAGGTTAGCATCGATTGCGTTGAAATACATGTTGAGGGCTTTGATGTGAGTCTTCCAAGCCTTTGTTGGGTTGGTTTTCAAAAGGCGGTAAGCCTTTCGATTGTTTAGGTCAAAGCATAATCCAAACTCGCCTATAATGGTGGGTATACCACCATTACTCTCCTGAGAGAGAGCCTTAATCTTTGCTAGTTGTCGGGTAAACATCCTCTGAACATTATTGGTTCCAAGTATTAGTTTGTTCTTTGTGGTGTCATAACTTAACCAGCTACGAAACCGTTTCAAGCCTACAGAAAGCTCATCATACCAATGCGAGGAATTCACAATTTTTTCGGGTGGATTTTGAAGAAATGCTTCACCATGCATGGCAACCTCAGGAGGGGGTGCAACTCCAATCAAAGCCTTCGAACAGATTTCCCGAATCGCACTTGCAAAACGATGGATGAATGGTGACAGATAATGTTCTAAGAAGTCAACATGCC
>JBHLSA010000070.1:0-8133 GCA_048882025.1 Candidatus Thorarchaeota archaeon
ATGCAGCTTATGCTGATGGTATACCTTTAGTGATCCTCACAGCACAAAACCAAACGTGGCGAATTTACCCTGATAGTGGTATGACACAGGCCTTAGACCAAGTTAGTTTATTCAACCCTCTCGTTAAATGGAACGCAGTAGTATGGAGAATCGATCGGCTTCCTCAACTCGTTCATCAAGCTTTTCGCATAGCTACTTCTGGGCGTCAGGGTCCTGTTCAGCTTGATTTTCCGTCTGATATCCTCTTTGGCACAATCGACTCTTCACCTCCGATGATAGCTCCTCCTAAATATCGTTCCACAACACCACCGACTGCAAATCCAAAATTAATCGGCGAAGCCGCCCAACTTCTGCTTGATGCAAAATTTCCACTATTGCATGCAGGGATGGGCGTTCTTTGGGCCAATGCCACTGAGGAGCTTGTTCAAATTGCTGAATATTTATCCGCTCCTGTATCAGTCAGTCCAGCTGCTCGTGGAGCTATTCCTGAAGATCATCCTCTTGCTTTCACTCCTGGAATTCAATCCGGTGCTTTTGTCCAAAATTGTGCTGATCTAGTGCTTCTTATTGGAGGACGGTTGGCGGATCTTGACTTTTGGGGAAAGCCCCCGGGATGGAAAGCAGCAACTCAACAGTCTTTAATTCAAATCGATATAACCGGCGAAATGATAGGAGTTAACCGTGAAGTTGATTTAGCACTTGTCGGAGATGCCAAAAGCACCCTCCAATTCCTCCTTTCCGAAATCAAACGACGCGGGGATCCCAAGTCCCCCTCGCCCGTTTTAAAGCAATGCCAGGCATCCCGTGATAGATGGCTTCAATCACAGATTGAATTAGCCTTAAGCGTTGACAAACCCATCCATCCATTGCGCTTGATTAAGGAGGTCCGGGATTTCTTTGATCGCAATGCTATCAGCGTTGTCGATGGTGGAAACACGAACGTGTGGTCCATTGGTTTAAATCGGATATACCACCCCCGAACTTACCTATGTGCCAGTGACTCTGGTCACCTTGGCACCGGACTTCCCTATGCTATTAGTGCTCAACTCACTTATCCTGACCGTCAAGTGTATCTGATTTCTGGAGATGGGGCTTTCATGTTCAATATACAAGAACTCGAAACTGCTGCTCGGTACAATACTCCGATAATTGCTATAATCGCAAACGACCGCCGATTTGGGATGATTGCAGGTGTTCAGCAGCTTCTCTTTGCTGATCGCTTTTATCAGGTCGATTTTACAGATGTTCGATTTGATAAAGTAGCGAAAGCTATGGGTTGCTATGGTGAAAGGGTTAGAAAAGCCTCTGAAATACAGCCTGCTCTTGCGCGAGCCATGGACGCGAAGAAGCCTGCGGTAATTGATGTTATAATCGATCAGGAAGCTAATCTGAATCCTCCCGAATTAGCCCTCCTCGGGTCCGTTTGGCTTGAAGGTTGTAAACCACCACCAATCGAAGAAGAGGAAAAGAAACAGAAAAAATCTAGCCCACAGGTACTAGCAAGCTAAATACGAGGGTTTTCTGTGACAAAAACATCTAGCAGAATATGGAAACGCCTTAAACGCCGTCTAGTCTACACGAATCCTTGGATGACTGTTTATGAAGATGAGGTCCAATTACCTAATGATCACCAAACAATCTATGGGTTCATGGAGCCAAAAAATGAATTTGTAGGAATTGTACCACTCTTAAGCGCTGAAGAAGTTTTACTAATTCGACAGTATCGCTATCTCCAAGATGAAGTTACATGGGAAATTCCCTCTGGCGCTATTGATAATGAGGAAACCCCGAAACTAGCTGCACAACGGGAATTACAAGAAGAAGTTGGATACAAAGCTGGACAATTACAGTTAATCAATATTATGCGCTCAAATAAATCACTCATGCGTGACAAGGGCTATATTTTCCTCGCCCAAGGACTAGTACCTGCCAAAGCAAAACACGATATCACTGAAGAATTTGAGATTATTTCTATAACCCTGTCAAAAGCAATAGAAATGATCAAACAGTATGAAATTACAGACTGTGTATCAATAATTGGACTACTGTTAGCTACTGAACACCAGAAAATGAAACCCAGTACTAGTTGACTTTGCGGCTAATCGCCTTCTATCTGAATACGTTTCTTTTTCTCATGTTTCTGTATTCGAATTTCTAGAAGACCTTCGCGGAAGGCTGCCCGGATATTATCAGAATCTGCATCCTTTGGTAATGGAACCTTCTTTGCCAAGCTTCGAAATCGAATTTGACGTTGAACCGTTCCCCAACGCTCATATTGAAGTTCCTCACGCATTTTTGCTTGAATGGCAATATAGTCATCCATTACGGTGATTTCAATATCTTCCCGGTTCACCATAGGCAAATCAAGGGTCACGATATATTCGTTTTCGCTTTCTTGTACATCACCCAATGCCTCAAGGCAACAAGAATCACCATTCCAAAGAGCACGCATTCGTGAACGGAAATCGCCACTAAAGCCAAATAATTCATCAAATCGCTGTTGTAGTGCCTTTAACGAGTCATCCATCCGTTGAAGAACATCTTTCTTTTCTTCATCACGTTTAACTTTAGTCATCCTCTGCCACCTCCTCACGAATAGAATGCAGGAATTTGAAACTCCTGTTCTTTACCACTTGTCTGCATACTCGTACTTGTCTGATTCATAAGATCGCGAACACGTACGCGAACTTCTTCAGCTCCTTCAATTAAAGCTTCAGTGGGGATGGTAATATTTGTTAATTTGGAGAGCGTTTTCAGCGTTTCAGCCGCGGCTCCAGGGTCAGGAATACCGAGAAAAGATTGCGCCATAACATAGGTTACAGGAATCTTTTGGCGTTGGGCTTCCAATAGAATTACGGCGTAAGGTCCTGCTACAATGCCTTCCTCCAAAAACTGAATCTTTCGAGCACTCACACGGTCATATTCTGCTTCAGTCGTTGCGACTGCAAATACTTCTGGAATTTCTAGTTGCGAACGTAACGCCGGTGGAAGTGCGGAGCCCCCTAGTGCTGTAATTGATTTGGGCTCTAGTTCCTGCAGGTATTGTAGAATTGCATTAGAGACGGGTCGTGTTGCTTCTGTGGGGAGAGGAATTTCTGATACAATTAAGAGAATCTGATCATTGGCATAAATTTGGATGGGTGGCCGGGCTTGTCGGTGATGAACCACGGCTATTGGTGGCATCAGTTCGGTATCAATGTAACCAACGAGTACTAAATTCAGGGCTTGAACCAAATGCATACCTGCAATTGTACCAACTAGCCCTGCATCGGGTAGTGCAACAACGGCATGTTTTTTACCCTTCGGCTGTTTAGATAACTCAACAATCTCGAAGAGAGTTTCTTGAACTACCAAGACATCTTTTTCCTCCATGAGTGTGTTTGTGTATACCACAGAGTAAAAAAAGTTACGGGCTCATAATCAATTGGAATGAATATGTCGGTGGATGGGAAATTTATTGGAGAACGGATTGTAGTCCAAGTTAAGGGTCTAGAAACACCCACTAGTTTTACTTGGCGGGGCCGTCAATACATAATCACATCTATTGAGGCAAGCAGTCGCCGGATTGATTTACGAACGACATGGTATCGGCGTAAGCATCGAGACTATTTCATTGTGCAAACCAGTACAGGAGAACGATTTGAACTCTACCGACATCGAGTGCCTGGTAAACCATATTGGGTGTTAACTCGACAATTAACCTATCCTGAGTAAGAGCGCCGTTCCGTTTACTCCTTCTGAAATTGGAATACTAGAATTGAATGCGTTGGTGTCCATGGGATCGTTTCTAACAGTGTAAAACCGAGTGGCTCCATTTTGCTCGTAATCCATGATGGGTTTCGAATTCGCGAAGGACGCAATTGTTGAGGCTCGAAGCGAATCACAACACGACCAAATTCTTTGAGAACTCGGTGAATCTCCTTAAATAGGGATTCAGGTGTTTTTAGACCATTAAGTAGGCCTGTAACACAAGTAACCAAAGTAAAGGATTCCTTATCAAAGGGAAGGCCATCTTGAACATCGCGACATAGAAATTTAGTTTTTGCAGCAGTACCTTCTAACCGTGATTGACGACGCGCCTCCTGAATCATCTCCTCTGACCAATCAATTCCAACGACAATTCCTTGAAATCCGCTTCGTCGTGCCACAAGCCGTGGAAGATGACCTGTTTGTGTTCCTAAGTCGAGAAGTTTTTCATTGGCACTAATTTTCACACGTTTAATGAGATGCTCCCAAAGTGTCCAATCATCACGTACCTCAAAGGCTCCTGATCGTCGATCATACCCCCAACGCAACAATCGTTTCCCGAAATACTTACCTTCGGTAATAAAAATAAAAATTAGAATCGCAAGAATGACACTAGTAATTCCTAGAAACACAACAAGTAACCACATTGTTCTGTGGGATAAAGAAATACTAGAAACTTAATTGCTTTTAGGATGAAGTATTCTATTATCATTCTAATTTCTAGAGCGTGCGTGACTTGACATCACATTGGAAAAAAATTGGAAAACTCTCTGTTCCGATTATCCTCATTATTAGTATGACCATAGTACTCTCTGTGCCTATTGATATCATCCCACCCCTTGGTGGCCTCATTAACCCCTTTACTGGAATTTGGACCGTTTACCAAGATGCAGAACATCCACCCTATGCTGCTGTTTATGCACCTGGACAGTTATCGATGCCTGTGACAATTGTGCGTGATTCTTGGGGTGTTCCTCATATCTATGCAGAAAATGAACAGGATCTATACTTTGCCTTCGGATATGTGCAAGCACAAGATCGGCTCTGGCAAATGGATATAACACGCCGTCAAGCCCGCGGTCAACTTGCAGAAATTCTTGGTGCTGATTACGTAGGAGCTGATATTTTCCTCCGAACCATTGGTATGGAACGGGCAGCTCAATTAACCTTTGACCATATGCAATCCTTAACCGATTCAGTCAATGTAACACTTGTGCAGAATCTTAGTGCGTTCAGTGATGGCGTCAACTATTATATCACTCACGCTGGACCAAATCTCCCACTCGAATTCAAGTTGCTCAATTATTATCCCAGACTTTGGACTCCTCTCGATTCTATCGCTATTGGGCGAATCCTTGATTACGGTCTCTCATGGAGTTCTCAAGATCTAAGTTTCGCGAATACAATTACTCACCTAGGAAACGAATCCGCTTGGGAACTTTTCCCACTCAATCCTCCTCTCCAGGTCCCCGTTGTTCCCGAATACGGGGAGTCTTACATCCCACCTCCCGCCTCGGATCTTACTAATCCTAATATCCCTGAATCACTGCAAAAAGCCATCAATAACGTGCTAACGTGGACCAATAACCTTAATGATCCTCAAAACATTTTAACGCGCTGGCAAGACGATTTCATTGGATCCAATAATTGGGCTGTAAATAGCACAAAATCCGCGACAGGGAAACCATTACTCTGTAATGACATGCACCTCGCCCGCGACGTTCCTGCAATCTGGTATCAAGCCCACCTGGTTTCTGCGGATACAGGTCGTAATATCTACGGCTTTGTTCCCCCAGGAGTTCCCTTGATTATTGCTGGACATACTGAATATGTCGCCTGGGGCTTTACAAACGTCGGGGCTGATGTTATTGACTGGTACTATTATCAGACTAATCCTACTAATTCCTCTGAATATTGGTATAATGGTGAGTGGCAGCCTTTCGAGGAGGAGACCACCGTAATTGCCGTGAAAGGTAACCTCCCTATCACACATACGATTCGACGAACGGTTCATGGGCCAGTCTTGTCCGATGTGGGTTACTCGTATAATGATTACGTTTTAGCGCACCGATGGACTGGGGGGGACATCAGCTATGAACTGATTGCTCTTGATATCATGACAATGGCCCGAAATTACACTGAATTTATTGAAGGACAAAAATTCTGGTGGACTATTTCACAGAACATTGTATTTGCTGATGTCTATGGAAATATTGCCATCCGCCCCACAGGCCATTGGCCTATTAGAAGTAGTGGGTATGGTGGATTACCACATAATGGGTCAGCTGGGGAAGGAGAATGGATTGGCTATATTGATTTTGACAATCTTCCAGTTTCTCTGAATCCTTCTCGCGGATATGTTGTGAGCGCAAATCAGCTCTCCGCGATACAAGGGCCTTCTGCTTATCCATACTACATTCACCAAGGATATGCACCTGGATATCGTGCTCGACGAATCACTGAGCTCTTGGCAAATGATGACTCCATCACAGTTGACGATATGAAACGTATTCAACTCGATGTGAAAGACACTGCTGCCGAAGCCATCGTTCCATACATTATCGATGCCTTCGATAACGCACCAGCATCAATTACCAGTGATCCTATTCTCTCTGCTGCTGTGAATGAATTACGAATTTGGAATTTTTCGATGCTTAAAGAATGGGTTGCTCCCACCATCTGGCACGCCTTTTTCGACTATTATGAAGTCGCTGTATTTCTTGATGAATATCCAAATGATCCCACTATCCGTGGCAGCATGTTGTGGCCATCTCCAGTCATTCTTGAAAATCTTACTCGGTTTAATCCCACCTCTCATTGGTTTAATGATACCACTACGAGTGATACAGAAACTCGTGATGATATAATCTTGCAAGCCCTCCAAGCGTCAGTGGATCGGTTGGTTCAGGAAGAAGGTACTGATGTTAGTCAGTGGACTTGGGACAAGTTCCATTTCGTCGTTTACAGCCACTTAGTAGGCTCTGCCCTTGGGCATCATCCTATTCCTGAAGATGGTGATGGTGTCACAGTGAATCCTTCTAATGCTGATATGTGGGCCCGTGAAAATGGTGCCGCGCGTGGGGGACCCAGCGAGCGTCTAATCGTTGACTTCAACAATCCTATGCAGGCACTCAGTGTTATCCCCGGTGGTCAAAGTGGTAATCCCTTATCGCGTCATTACAGTGATCAGCTGTTCCAGCTCTTTTTAGTGGGTGGATACCATACGGATTATCTGTACCCGGACATTAATGATCTCACAGATCGTGTGTCCATTCTAATTCTTACGGGGTGATGGAAGATGGCTGCAGCAAAACAACTTTTTAATGCATTTGAAAAATATAATCTACTCAAGACCTTCCTCCTGACGCTTCTGCTCTCGATAGTGTTTCTGTATCTTTTCAGTTGGCCCGGCTGTATCCTGGGTGCTGTACTTGGAGGCTTCTTCACAATCCGTTATTCTCGCGCCGCTGTCATCGGTTTTCTTGCAGGATTAACTGCCTGGGGTCTTCTCGTAGGGATCCATGCAATCTTTGGGGGAATTGCAGTATTGGACCTCTTTGGTGCTCTAGCTGGGCTTGAAGGCATGGGATCAGTGCTTGCCATAATCATTGTCCTTATTGGTGGATTACTGGGTTTAGGTGGCAGTCTTCTTGGTAATGCCCTTTTCAGCATCTTCGAGCCCTACTGGCGTGAAAGTGCCGAATCTTCAAACTAATCTAACTCTCAACTTAATACCAAGGGAGTCTTTAAGGAGTGCAAAATCGCTTAATTGACTTAGACTGTATCAATTCCTTGTTGCCCCCAAACGCTTAAAATGCCCTTTTGCATTGGTGGCGCAGAAACGAGTTAATGGTGACTTTACTGTATGAAACGGCTGGTGCATAATGGCATCCGCGTTATCCCGCTTCCTCCCTCCACAGGGTTAACTCTAGTTATACGTGGCAAAGAGATAATTTTAGATTCTCTTCAAGAACAAATGGTGATGGCGTTTGTGGCGAAACGTCATTTAGGGTACTGGGAGGACCAAGTATTCGTTCGGAATTTTCTTCGAGATTTTAGCCGAATGCTAGGTATTAAACCCGTTTTGAAGCCTCAAGAAGTGAATTTGGAAGAACTGTTCGCTCAGGCAATTCAACGTCGTGAATATGAACAGCAGCAAAAGGAACGGTTGACCAAAGAAGAAAAGAAAGCTTTAGCCACCGAACGGAAGAAACAGCGCGAATCACTTCGCGAGCAATATGGGTTTGCTGAGATTGATGATGAAACAGTAGAGATTGCCAATTGGACAGCTGAACCTAGTTGTATCTTTATGGGCCGTGGAAAACATCCATTACGTGGGAGATGGAAGCCCGGTCCACAAGAGGAAAATATTACCCTAAATCTGAG
>JBHLSA010000071.1:0-8070 GCA_048882025.1 Candidatus Thorarchaeota archaeon
GATATACCATGGGAGGATTGAATTGGTAGTGTCCAAACTAGTCGCGAAAGGCGCCGAAGCTAGTCTTTACCTAGAAGATTGGTATGGTTACCAAGTCATCCGCAAGCATCGCCTTCCCAAGCCCTACCGACATCCACTATTAGATACCGCAATCCGAAATAATCGTACTATTCGTGAAGCCCGATTACTCGCTGCTGCTCGCCAAGCGGGAGTTGCTACGCCAATAATCTTTATGATCGATCTTGAGAATGCTACCATTCTCATGGAATTTATCAAGGGCCGTCGTGTTAAAGAATTGTTTCCTGAACTTACCACAAAAAATCGTCAAGCTCTTTTCAGGGAGATTGGAAGTGCGGTTGCCAAGCTTCATCAACATAATATTGCCCATGGAGATCTTACAACATCCAATCTATTACTGGGTAATAACGGAGTTATCTATTTCGTTGATTTTGGGTTAGCAACCATTACGCAAAATGTGGAAGATTTCGGTACTGATCTACATTTGCTCCGACGTGCTCTTTCGAGCACACACTATCAGCATTGGCAAAAAACCTATGGTGCATTCAAGAAAGGCTATCAAAGCACATATGGGAAAGATGCAACCGTAGTTTTCCGTAAAGTAGCTGCAATTGAAAGTCGTGGTCGTTACATTGTAGAACGTATCCGGTGAAATATAATGCCTCAAACTCCTCTACTCTTCGTAACTGGAAATAAAAACAAGTTTTCAGAAGCTAAATACATTTTAGAAAGGGCTGATATTAAAATTGAGCAATACCCGTATCGGCCTGCAGAGATTCAATCTAAATCTCTTTCTGAAATTGCTCGGCATAGTTGTGAGCAGGTTTTACGTGAAGTTAATCGGCCACTTTTTGTTGAAGATGCTGGCATGTTTATCCACCATTTTAATGGCTTTCCTGGTCCGTATTCATCCTATGTACTGCATACCTTACGTAACAATGGCATTCTCAAACTGATGGAAGGCATCAAAGACAGAACAGCGATCTTCCGTAGTGTTATTGCATATGGTGTTCCAGGAAAAGAAACTCAATTATTCGAAGGAGAAACGTATGGAGTCATTACCCGCAAGATACGTGGAACAGAGTGGGGTTTTGATCCTATCTTTGCTCCTGAAGAGGGCGATGGTTCAACCTATTCAGAGATGCCAGACGAAATTAAAAATCGGGTTTCACATCGAGCCAAATCTTTGGCAAAATTTACGACTTGGCTCCTGCAATACAGTGAATACGGCACATAACAGGAATAATCTTAAATAGCGTTGTTCTTACCTGCACAGCGGTGGTTTGAATATGTACCACATGTTTGGTACATGAACCAAATTACTATACGGTGTATTTAATGGCTCGAATGCATTCTCCCCGTAAAGGAAGGTCTCATTCACGACGTCCAATCCGTTTGGAAACTCCTGATTGGTGCCAACGGACACCAGAGGAAGTTGAAGAACTAGTTGTGAAATTAGCAAAAGAAGGTCATCAACCTTCTATGATTGGACTCATACTAAGAGATCAACATGCAATTCCACTTGTGAAAGCAATTACAGGTAAGACAATCACACAAATTCTCAATGAAAACGAACAAGCACTTCGCGTACCTGAAGACCTCTTCCACCTCATCAGTCGAGCCGTTACTTTGCGAAGACATCTTGAAGAATCAAAAAAGGACCTTCATTCTCAGTACGGACTTCGTCTTATTGAGAGTAAAATCCGACGCCTAGTGAAATATTACCGTCAACGGGGTGTTCTCCCTCAAGACTGGAAATACACGCCAGAGCAAGCCGCGCTTCTCATTCGCTAGGCGCAGAAGGCTGTTGGCTGATTTCCTTGACAAAGAATTTAGATTACCTCTTGGAGCTTGCTGATTTAACAGCTGGTCGTATTAATGATTGGATTGCTGCCAACGAGCTGATTTTAGTTTCTTCTCATCTTGATGCTGATGGTCTTTCTGCTGCAGGTATTATTGGAACCGCGTTGGCTCGTCGACAAGCACGCTTTCAGCTGCGTATTACTCGACAACTTGATCAAGTCTATCTTTCTGAAATAGCGACTCAAGGGGTGGGGCATTTCATTTTTTGTGATTTGGGAAGCGGCCAACTGGCTCTAATCAAAGAATCTCTTGCCAACTCCGAAGTAGTAATCCTGGATCACCATCCTCCCTCAAAAGAAAAACTTCCTACCAATATTGGACAATTAAATCCCCATGAATGTGGGTACGATGCAACCTATGAGATCTCTGGGGCGGGTGTAGCTTACCTTTCCGCTCGTCACCTTGGTGGTTCTAATAGTGATCTTGCCGCTTTAGCTGTCGTTGGCGCTTTGGGTGACATTCAAGATCGTGGAAAACAGCATGATTTAGTTAGTCTGAATCGTGACATCATTGTGGAAGATGCAGTGGCTGCGGGGGTCCTTGATCGTTCCATTGATTTACGAATATTTGGACGTGAAACACGCCCTATCCATATTGCCCTCCAATATTCAAGTGACCCATATATTCCCGGAATTAGTAATGACCCAGAAGGCGCATTAAATTTTCTTGCAGATCTTGACATTGAACTACGTCAGGGAGAGGAGTGGCGGAGTATTGCCTCTCTCTCCAAAGATGAAAAACGCCAATTGAATTCATCACTCATTACCTATATGTTAAAACAAAACATTCCGCCAAGGGAAGCGCAATCGCTCATAGGTGTCGTGTTCACACTTATTCGTGAAGAAAAAGGAAGTTATCTTCGAGATGCACGGATGTTCTCTACTCTTCTTAACGCTACAGGAAGGTCAAATCAGGGAGGTATTGGTGTAGCAATCTGTATGGGTGAACGGGATACTCTTTACCGGAAAGCCGAGGTGATTCTCAAAGAGTATCGCGAACAACTTGCTTTGGGACTCCAATGGCTCACTGAGGACTCTCAAGCGGTGGTTAAACATAAGCTTATTCAGACCTTTCATGCCGAAAACCGTGTCCCAGATACTATTGTTGGGAACATTGCTGGTATGGCTCTAAATTCTCGGCTTCTGGACTGGTCGAAACCAGTAATTGCTTTTGTTTACTCTCGAGATGGAAGAGTAAAAGTCTCCGCACGAACAACAGTCCGTATTGTTGAGGCGGGGGCTGATCTCGGTGAAGCAATGAAGCAAGCCACTGAGGAAATTGGAAGCGGCTCGGAAGGGGGTGGACACAATATTGCTGCAGGTGCAACTATACCGCGTGGTCAGGAGGAGCGGTTTATTCAGATTGTTGAGCGGATTCTTCGAAAACAGTTAGGACGTATGAAAGCCGCCCAAGTGTCGAATGGTGACAATGATAATGAGGAAACAATTAAATAGCTGCGTCTGGTCTTTGCCCTTCACCTTCCAGTATAAGAAAACTAGATTGTAAAAGGTAACTGACAATGAGCCGTGCTTCTCGAGTTCGCGACAAATGGCGTGAAAAACGCTGGTACATGATGGTTGCTCCCTCTTCCTTCGGCAATGTAGAAATAGGTGAAACGCCTGCCGCAAATGCGAAGGTTCTCAAAGGAAGAAAGGTGGAAACAACGCTTTATGCCATTTCTGGGGATTTCAACCAAATCCATATCAAACTATACTTCCAAATTGATGAGATAAAGGGAGATAAGGCCTATACCCATTTCACGGGTCATGATTTCACACGTGATTACCTTCGTAGTTTGGTTCGTCGTGGAAGTAGTCGGGTTGATGGTATTTTTGATGTAACTACCAAGGATGGTTATCAGATCCGAATTTATGCCATCGCGTTTCCTGTACGCCGGGCAAAAACAACGCAGCAATCTGCAATTCGCACGGTCATGGAGAAAATCCTTATTAAACGAGCAAAACAACTTAACTTCGACGCCTTCATACAAGAGTGTGTTCTCGGCAAACTTGGAAGCGATATCTACAACAAAGCCAAAGTGATCTTTCCTCTACGAAAAAGCGAAATTCGTAAGAGTAAACTCTTAACACGACCTGCTGCAGCATCCTAAATTGTTTTAGTCGCTTTTTATTTCCTGCAATTAAAAACAACTATGTACTAAGCTCCCATTATCTATCTTCATCAACTATGTTACCTAGTGGATATTACTACCTTTTTGCGCGCGCATATTATCTAGATATTAATAGCTTTTTATAAGAGCGCGGATTTGGTATTTGGGTTTTAATATGGGGTTTGAAAGTCTTCGGTTGTAACCCGTTTTTTCGTTGGAAATTAAACCGACTTAAAACGGATATCTGGGAAAGCGAACCGGTAAGGCTTATTAACATTGGATGCGCCTTCTAGCGAGGGTCTGGCTACTATGTTTGCTCGAACACTTCAGCGGCAAGGTTTTTGGAAAGCCCGAAATGCAGAGAATGAATCAGGGCGTCGAGTGTTTCTAAAACACGATTTGTATCTTGGCGGTATTTATGTCGAAGTTATGAATCGTGTTGCCGTTCTACGCATTACAGAGCTGGGAATTGTCCGTGTCTTCAAACGCGCGAAAGCCTTACGTACATTTCTCGCTGATCTCGAAGCGATGAAAGGACGGATTGCGGTGGAATCTCCATCTCTCCATTCACTCGTTCAATTATCAAGTGACTAGGTGCAGATGCATCTCGTCGTAGATCTTCTCTGGATTCCCTTTTCTTTCTAGATATTATCAAGTCGGCAACCTTTTGTAATTGGGAATCTGCGCTATGAGTGGATGTACAATCTACTTCGTTGATTTAATGTATTATTCGAAAAGGTGCTCTGGACTTGCCTAGCCAATTTCGGGAACGTAATGTGATACAAAAGGATTGGCGGAAAGTACGTCTGCGTGTGGCCTTGTGTTATCCAAATATCTATCGTATTGGCATGACAAGTCTTGCAGTTCATCTTCTTTATTCGTTATTCAACGCCCGACCTGATGTGGCTTGTGAACGGGTTTTCTATCTTCCTGGTGAATCTCCTCGATCACTTGAATCGGGTCAACCTTTGTCCAGATTTGATGTAATTGCGTTTTCTCTTCAATTCGAAACCGACTTTGTTCATGCACTGGAGATGTTACTACGCTCAGAGATTTCGCCTCTAGCTGCAGATCGTGAACGACCTTGGGTAATTGCTGGGGGTCCCTGTGTGTTATCTAATCCCTTTCCTCTGGAACCCTTCTTTGATGTGTTTCAAGTTGGAGATGTTGAGCCAGTCTATCACCAACTGTTGGATGCTCTCATAACTGCTCAATCAAGACAAGATCTTGAGGGGTTTTTAGATACTCACTTCCTTCTTTCGGAACGAATTGAAGCTCATCGTGCTACAGCACTGAATCTTGATCAGGTATTTCATCCAACCTGTCAGATATTGCCGGAACCTCCATACCCATCTGAGTTGGAACCGACCTTTGGACCAAGTCTGTTAGTTGAAGTCTCCCGTGGGTGTGATCGTCGTTGTAATTTCTGTTTAACCACCTACCAGTGTAGTGGACGACGTGAGCGGAGTCTGACCACATTATCAACGATTATCGATGAAGGAACAAAGTGCACAAGAGTAGACAAGGTATCGCTACTTGCTTCAGGATTTACAGATCATTCTGATTTAGGTGCATTACTCGATTTAATTGTCAATCAGGAACTGCAAGTGTCTGTTCCATCTTTGCGTGCTGATTTTCGTGATTTGCATCTTTTCAAAACTATTTTTCAAGGTGGTCAAAGAACCCTGACGTTTGCGCCAGAGGCTGGCAGTGAACGTCTTCGCGATCTTATTGGGAAGAATATTCCAGATGATGTGTTTCATCATACGGTTCAAGAAGCAATCGCTGCTGGTTTCAATCAGTTCAAATTGTATTTCATGATTGGATTGCCTACAGAAACTGATGAAGACATTCACGCAATCCATCAGTTTTGTGCAGAATTATCGAATCTTTCATCCCGGCGGCATCGGCTTCACGTAAGCATAGCCCCTTTTGTTCCAAAACCTCACACGCCTTATCAATGGATTGGGCTTACCCCCTTGAAAACCTTGAAGCGTCGCTTTCAGCTTTTGCGAAATCTTCGTAAGGTTGGTCGTGTTCAGTTAGATTTGGCGAACCCCCGATGGGCGGTGGTTCAAGCCGCCCTTTCTCGTGGAACAAGAGAACTAGCTCCTTTACTCCTTCGTGTGGCAAGGCATTCCAAGGTTACAGCAGGAACTTGGTTCCAAACTGCAAAACAGTTAGGGCTCAACCTGGAGACGTTAGCATCCGCTGATTATACTACGGATGTGATTTTTCCTTGGGATCGTATTGACGTCGGTATAAAGCGGAATGTTTTATTGCAACGGTTTAACAGGCTAGAACAGTAGCATTCATCAGGTATACACAGGTGTTCCTTACAATGGGTTCAAAACGAAAATTAGTGAAAAAGAAACCTTCAGCAGACCCCCTAGAACGTGAAACAAGGGTGGTTACCACTAATGATACCGATGAAGCCGATCTAACAGAGAAAGTAATGGAACGTTTACCCCATTTGGCTGCTGAAATGGCAACCTCAGAATCTGAAGTTCAGATTGAAGGTGTACGTTGGGAAGAAACAGATCGAACTCAGCAACCCATTATTACTGGTAAACCACGCTATTCGGGCTATTCTCCTGATGTCATTGATTTTCTACGGCGTTGCCAAACTCAAGAAGAGGCGTTAGAAATCATCAAGTTCTTAGAAAATCGTGGTGAGATAACAGGCGCTCACGCAAAGGAACTGCGTAAACAATTGCGAGAACGTGGCATGCGAAGCTTTGGCTCGAAAAAAGTTTGGGGCCATTATGAGCGGCAAAGTAGTACTTAGTGGGTCGCCCCGGCTGCAACGATTCGAATTACATCGTTGGGTTGGAGCTCATAATTTTCTGCTAACCGTTTCTTAGTTCGTGCATCAAGTGCATGAATAAATGTGTCGCCGAGATCAGAATGAATTCTGTAGGCTAGTTGTCGTGCCGTAGTACCTTTAGGAACAAGGTAAACATCTGGGAGGACATTTCCATCATGGTCAGCCAACTTGTTTGCATCTTCTACTGGATAGACAGGAATCAGTTGAAGAACATCAAAGATGACTGTGTTCAGAACCTTCTGTACCCCTGTTGAACCGTATTCATTCAAAATCTCTTCTTGTAATCGCTGTAATTGCCCACGTTCTGCATCTCCTAAACTATCTGCTTGTAAAATATCAAATCGCGCGTCTCCTGGCTGATAAGAAATCACACCTTTTTCACTTAAGTTCCGGAGTGCTAGTTCGCCCGCCGCAGTGCACGGCACAACAATTTCACTTGTGAGGGTTTGTAGGTTTTTCAGGTGTTGGCTAGCCTGCGGGCGGTCAATCTTGTTGGCTGCAATCACCATCGGTTTGGCATGTTGACGTAGTTTTTGTACGAAATGCTCAAGCTCTTCTTCCGTCCAGTTTGTTGGTTTATCCGTTTGAAGCTGGGCATCCCGAATGGCTATTTTAATCGTGGCCTCCGTAATTTGTAAACCTGACAATTTTTCTCCTAATAGCGTACTGATCTTCAACTTTTCCGTTTCCGCCCGTCGTGATAGCCGTCGCCAATCTCGCTGAAGAATTTGAACCATCCACATGTTAATCTCCCGTTCAAGAAATTCCACATCCTGTCGTGGATCCCAAGAACCCGATTCTACATCGCGTCCTTCTGCATCAAGAGAACCTGAAACATCGACTACGTGTATGAAGGCATCCGCACGGCGTAAATCATCTAAAAATTTGTTACCTCGTCCCCGTCCTAAATATGCATCAGGCACAAGCCCCGCTACGTCTAGCATATCTATAGGAATTAGCCGAACTCCATCTCGACAAATAGAATTCTTGGCATTACACGTAGTATTGAATTCTTGGCATAAACACTCAACTCGAACATAAGCAGTTCCAGGATTTGGTTCAATGGTTGTAAAGGGATATGCCCCAACCTTTGCAGCTGTACGGCATGCGGCGTTGAGAAAGGTGCTTTTCCCTGATGAGGGTTTTCCAACAATTCCTATTAACAAGACATTCACCATCCACTCTTAAATGATAACGACAACAAATAAATCCGAGCGATTGCAGCAATCGCTAATACTAATGCATACTTTCC
>JBHLSA010000072.1:0-8021 GCA_048882025.1 Candidatus Thorarchaeota archaeon
AAAATTTTGGATGCCTAATGGGCTAAAGAGGTTCGTTTCAGCAAATGTTAATGTAGAGATATTAGTAGCCCGGGCGAGGATTGCGGAGAGAAGATGAGACCCGCCTGTATTGTAAATCCAGTGCGTACCCGGTGTATAGTCCATAGGTCGATCCAAAACGAATTGCACCCAGTTGCTGCTTGAAGTCATTTGGTCCCAGTCATTGTTAGGATTACCATACGGGTAGCTCCATTCATCCCAAGGCAATCCTGAAGTCATGCTGAGGAGATGGGCTATTGTGATGGCTTGTTTGCGTGAATCCAGATTATCAATGGTAAGATCTGAAAAGAAGTCGACCACATGATCATTAATATCTAGATAACCTTGTGATGTCGCAATTCCAATGAGGCAAGAGGTCACGCTTTTAGTGCAGGAATAGATATTATTGGTATCATTTACGCGGTCAGGAATTCCTTGATAATTTTCGTAAACGAGGTACCCGTGGCGGACAATGAGGATGGAACGAAGGGCAAACGCCCAGCTCACCTGTTGGAGATATACTTCCATTTGGTGTAGCCACCAAGAAGTCATTCCTTGGGATTCCGGTGTAGCGGTTTGCCAGTCTGTAGTGGGCCAATAATCAGGGGGATTAGTTTGGGCATTCGCTGAATCACTGTTTGGAATGAGAGGGAAAAAAAGGAGAAAGGCACAAAGTATACTGAGCCCACATTTCTTCATTTGGTTCATAAGTATCAATCCACTTCAAAGGCTTCAGAGATTGAAGGTTTAAGGTTAAGCATCCGATTGGGTCTAAAAAATGGTCTTTTCTTTAGTAAATTGAACACAATCCGAAATTATCAGTTCGGAAATAGGACCCATATTCATTGGACTATAGAGCATTATTGTCAATCCAATCCAAATACCGAAGAACGATAATGCTACCTCAAGACAAGCTTGAACTACACATTTTGAGATAAACTGCTTACTATCGATACAACTTTGTGGACATTTTATACATAAACAATCTGGGCTTTTTTTGTTCCCCATATTAGTGAATATCGGCTGATACATTGAATTGGCCCTTTTTGTAGATCATTGTCCATTCGCTTGATTCCTTTTTGAAATGCCTCTTGTGAAATAAGCTGCAAACATGAGAAGGCTTTATCCCGATAGGCTTGATTATTTGTTATGGGATAAGCGAATTCTACTATGGAATGTTGGATATCTCTAAACCGCGTTTGTTCCATGCGTTTTCGGAGCACAAATATTGAGGGATAGCGATGGAGATCAACTTCAATTGTTTCCGGGAAATAGAAAGCGAGGGGACGTCGTGTTCTAATTATTTCTTCTGAATCGGTTACTGTACAGAGTTTTCCACCGGGTTTCAAGACACGGTAGATTTCTTCAAAATAATGAATGATATCATCGATATGGTGGATGACGTCAACAGAGAATACAAAATCAAAGAAAGCATCGCTAAATTGAAGATTTTCGACTCGCCCAAGTTCAAATGTGATTTCAGGTGAAATTTTACGGGCGTGTTCAAGCATTTGCGTTGATGGATCAATTCCATAAGCAATTGCGCTTGTTTGTTTACGAACTGCGGTGATATAATTTCCAGTTCCACATCCAATCTCAAGTACCTTTGATTGTGACTTTATCTGGCTTGTTTTTACGAATGCTTTTAGGATTTCAGGATGCACTCGTCGATGTTGGACATATTCTTGAGCTAGCTGGTCATAATCAATCATAGGATGCCCTGTACTAGAAGCCCTGGATTCTTTTGAGTTTTTGGGCGTAAGGCTAAACAGCTTTATAGTGGTTTCTCGCGCCTATTGAAAAAAGGAATGACACATGAACTAGAGTTCCTGTGACGCAACTTGAAAGCTGAATTGCTATTCAACAGAGCGGGTAATGGTTAGAAAGTTCCAATGCCTCGAAGGAAATTACCTAAATTCGAACCATTTGTTCACGTGGATAAACGCATTCAGTGTCAAATTAAAAAGAAATAAACCATGAACACTTGTTGTGAAAGAAAAGAGTTGTATACCGATGAGCCAAGACCGAGAAAGTTGGGATAACATTGAATTAGATGAAGCATCGCCTTCAGGGCGACGCCAAGCTATCGGTTGCTGCGCTATTCTAATAATTATGATCTTTGCTTTGGCACTTTTGGTTGGTTATGCATCTTGGTTTTACCCCTATATTCCGTAGCGTAACACTGGTTATACAACCTGAGTTGAATGGTATAAAAAGAGAGAAGGCGGTGCGTCAGCAGGATTTGCAGTTCTGATCAACCACCCCAACGTTCACTATCAAATCACTCCATATCAGTGACCTAGATTACCCGAACGCAGAAGAATGGTGGTGAAGGCTGCCTTTGAATATCTTCTATTGGGATGAATTTTCGGTTTTGATTTTTCACCAAATTCCACCGCCTTCTAGATGCTGGATGTAAGACCAATGAGGCTTCCAGTAGTGATATATTCAAGGGAACCGGCAAGTTGCCAAAGTTGCCTTAATTTTCTCTCCAAAAGACACTTTCGACACTTTCAAGTTCATTTTCCAGTAGCAACTTGAACAAAAAGTAGAAGTGGAACGGCTCCCTGGGCATCCGAATGGACCAAGAGGTTGGAGGGGGATTGGAGCCATTCAGTCCAGGATTTCCAATGCTTGGGGGCCTACTGGTGGACAACGGATTTCGGAAATTCTGACGTTCAGACGTCCAGAGAGCCGTTGGGGGATCAGTTTGAAGGAGTGAGGAGTTGTCGGCGCCGGTATAGGAGGTAAGCGCTAACGATCGTAACAGGCACAAGGATGGCAGCAGCAGTGATAGCGACTATAGCTGCAATCTCCTCTGGGCTAGGTGGATCATTACCAGGGAAATAGCCCGTTGCGGGAAGGATATAGTTCTCAAGGAGATAGTGATCTTCGAGCAAGTTGGTGGATGCAGTAAAGACGACAACCAAATTAAGCGCAGGAAAGACGTAGATAAGCTGACCTAGATATCCTCGCGCAGAGAAAGCAGACCAGAGCGGACTCGTCCACCATTGAAAACCGTAACCGGTAGCATCATCTAAGGCTACATGTGAGTCGGTTGCAGTAAGTACCCAGCTAGCAGGAACGATCTGCTCTTCGTCCCAAGTTCCATTATTAAGGAATAGGAATCCAATCTTTGCCATATCGCGTGGACGTAATCGGAGATCAGCTCCGCCATTAGCATTTCCTTCAGTATCAGTTTCCCATTGATACTCAGTGATGCCTAGAGGTGAAAAAAGCCGCTCTTCTGCAAAGTCTTGAGTAAACATTCCTGTTGAAACATTTACGATAGCAGAGAGGAGATGGGACACGCCAGTATTATATTCCCAGAACTCACCCGGTGTAAACTCCATGGGCTTATCCAATACAAATTGTACCCAATCGGGCGACTGGGTCATTAGAACATAGTCACTTTCTGAACTTGTATAGGGCCATTCAGTCCATTCAAACCCTGCGCTCATTGTTAGAAGATCGTTGATCGATATTTGTTGTTTACGTGAATCTAAGTTAGCAATAGTGCGATCAGCGAAATAGTCAACTAGAGCGTCATCAAGACTAGTGATGTTTCCGTCTGTGAGTGCGATTCCAATAAGAGTAGAGGTCATGCTTTTGGTACAAGAGAAGATGTTACGGGTGTGATTGCCATCCCAGAAATCATCATAATATGTTTCATGAACGAGGTAGCCATTTTTGATGATTAATGTCGAGACCATGCTATAGCCCCAACTTACCTCAGCGATATATTCGTCAAGATCAGTCAAGTACTGGGAATTCATACCTTGGGCTTCAGGAGAGGAGGTTTGCCAATCTGCAGTGGGCCAATAGTCAGGGACCCAGGCTACCTGGTAATCTATTGAAGAAACTGGGAAGATGCCTAATATGAGAAACAGCAGGGGTAGGCTTATCACCAGCGCATCGCGTCTTTTAGCCATCCGTGTCCATCCTAGAGCTTGTCCGATGGGACCACCTTTGAAATTCACGTGTAAATAGTCGTGGAAACCGGCAAGTTCGAAAATAGGACAGTCAGCGAAATGGAAGAACAGGAAAACGAACTTCGTGGTTCATTATTCATCCGAAGACAACGTTGCTAACCACCCCTTGAACGAAGCCAAACTTCACTTTGACGGAGCAGCCTGCAATAACGCATCTAATTGAAGTTCTCTTAATCCTGGATAATGTCTTACAGGATACAGTACCAAGGTTTGGATTTTTTCAACCATTGGTCCAGATTTAATGCTTTGGCTGATTCGTTCCATTTCTCCAATGTTTTCAACTATGAAATTGCTAAAAATGATAGGTTCAATAGCTGATGCATAGGAATACAAATGCTCCTTAGGATGTATTTTCCGAAGCCAACCCACGACATCTTTGGGATCACCACGATTCTCTTCATAAGAGATACGCGCCACGAAGGATATATTACCGCCTGCATTCAGATTCCAAATAGTTCGAAAGTGAACAGGTTCGTTGGTAGGACGGTTTTCAGGGTGAATATCGTCATGAATGACAAAAGCACGAATTGATCCGCTGTTCCCCCCTAACTGATTAAGAACGCGTCGAATTGTTCGCGCTGTCAATCCAGATTCTTTTGCTAACTGGACAATTGACATACGGGCATCTTTACGGAGAAACCGAAGAACCGAGAGTTGTAAGGGAGTGAAATCCATTTTATTACCCTTCTCCGTTAGAAGTGTATGGATTTCCACGTGGGTAACATGATCTAATCCTCGGAAAAATCGACTCAATTCAGCGAGACCTGAAGCACCCACATATTCGCCAAAAATAATTATTTTCCCACAGGTCATGGATGCCAGTCTATGAACCATTGGATTTGCACCAATCGTCTTTATGAGGTCTTCATCATTTTGCTTACCATCCATTGTGATGAAGACTACGACCTGTTCAGCATCAATCATGCCAAGGCTTAACCAGATACTAAACCGCTGAATGAATCCAGTTGCTTGGAGTCGTGAAACCCGTTTCTTGATTGCGTTTGCACTGATGTTGAATTGTTTTGCCAAAGCTTCATACGAGATTCGACAGTTAGCATCTAAGGCATAAAAGATACCTTTGTCAATTAGGTCCACCGCAAACACCGCGTAAGAGGGATTAATGCTCAACCAAATAGGGGAAGCTAGCATACCGATAATGGAGAAGTTATCAGTAGAATGCACTACTTGAGAGCATAAAAAGTGAGAAAGTTCTTTCATAAAAAGTAAATCATATCTGCAAGCTAACCTTTAGACTACTGATTAAGGGGGCAGTAAAAGCTCAAAAGTTTCAAGCGAAGGGAGTTTTTGGAAGGTTTGCGACGCAGTCCATAAACAGTCATGACGAATCACATCAATAGTAAATCCTGATTCATATAAACGATGCAAATATTGTAAACATTCTATCATCTGAAATAATACCTTCCCAAGATCTGTCTCCTGGTTTTTCTTTGAACCCGTAGGTTCCAAAGAAAGTTGGCCTTGGGTACTACCAGGTAACCAAATTTCTACTTCAATTGACACAGATTTTGGTTCGTTTATAGTACGAACGAGTAAAACCCGAACAGAAGAAGATTGAAGAAGGGTACTTATAGATTCACCTGATTCATTGAATAAGGAGGGTGAATCGGGCGGAGTATTTACCAGTTGTTGGTATTTGCGTAGCAATTCTTCTGCGTTCATTTAACTTCCCACGCTATCCCCTCATCTTATGTGTTATTTATTCATGGTAACCGTTGGGTTCGGAAAATAGACGATAGATACAACTGAAAGGAATAATTGTTATTCAAATGGTTCAGATTTATCACGCGTCCAATCTGCTAAATTAAGTGATGTGTATAGAAAGTCTCTTATGTAGGAAGAAAGAATCATGAGTCAAGCTTGAGTGGATGGTTAGAAATTGGCTCAAAGACTTGCCCGATTTCTTTTCAGCACTTATCTATTATTTGTAGCCTCCATGATTATAGTGCCAATGCGAGTTCAATCCCTAGATATAAACGTAGAGTGTCAACCACCTGAAATACACCACAAAACAATAATTAGGCAAACAAGTGATTCATTGAATATTCGTTTGGAGCAACTTTGGAATTTAACATTTAGCCAATCCGACTACGATATCGGATATGCCATTGTTGAATGTAGTTATGGCGGATATGCTATTGTTGGAAGTACCCAACAGCAAACAAGTTCTAGATCGGATATCTGGCTTCTTCGTATCGATTCAGCTGGAAACCTGATTTGGCATAAGCAGTTTGGTGGCAGAGTAGATGACGCTGGATATGATTTAGTAGAATGTCCTGATGGCGGATTTATCTTGGTAGGCTATAGAGATGTACCAACGTCCTCATTTGATGACTTTAGTTTCATTTTTGTTGTACGTACAGATGCGTTTGGAAATCAGCTCTGGAACCGAACTTATAATTCCATCATTGAGTATGGATTGACCTCAGCACGTGGTTATTCAATTATCGCATGTCAATTAGGTGGATTTGCTATCCTGGGGGGGAGCGATCCAGGGTGGGCAATCCATGCAACATGGTTACTTCGTATTAATGATAGCGGGCAGGTACTCTGGGTTAAAGAGTTTCCAATAGCAGTCACAAGTGTTCAAAAGGCTTTAGTTGAGTGTCAGTCTGGCGGTTTTGCATTTATTGGACAGACAGCCCGTTTTGTTGATTCAGATATACAATTATTTAGAGTTGATGTGTACGGTGAGATGATATGGAACCGAACCTTTGGTGGAGTAGGAGATTATCGCAGTGGTAGTCTTGTGGAATGCTCTGATGGGGGATTTGCGTTTACGGGATCGATTCAAGAACTTGGAACCCTTGATTGGGATATTTGGTTGGTTCGTACTGATTTTTTAGGAATTTTAAGATGGAATAGAAGTTATGGTAGTCTTAATTATGAAAGAGGATATGAACTAATCCAGACTAGCGCAAGAGGATTTGCCTTTACAGGTTTTTTAGCAGACCAATATGGTGCCTTCGATGTTAAACTTTTGATGACTTCGTCCTCAGGAAATGTTTTAGTGAATTTTACTTTCGGTAATCTTTATGATCAAAGAGGATTTTCGATTGTGGAATCCCAAACTCATGGAATTGCTATCCTAGGAACCACAAATGACGTTGACAATGCTTGGAAAGTTCTACTCATCCGGATTCCTTCGGATGAAAATAAAATTCTACTAAATCGTTTAACATGGATTGGTTTAGTGATGGTGTTACCTTTTATTATCAGTATCTGTATCGTCTGGCTTACAATTCGATTTCTTAAACTTTCGAGAAAGAAAAGAGTGCCTTAACTTGGCTCACCGATCTCAAGATGAAGGTTTGCCGCTAACCCAGCGTTTTTGTGTAGTTCCTTCATGAATCTATTGTCAATTCCCAACTCTCTACAAGAATAGCAACTTGTTTCCCAGGAGTCAACCTGAAGTGATTGTGAAACATATCCGTGAGAATCTTGGAAGCCAAGATGGCACCATGCGGATTCTGGGTATTTGGGATGATAGTCTAAATCCCGGTACTCTCATTGACCCCCATTATCATACAGACATCGAAGAAGTTTATTACATTTTAGAAGGGGAAGGGGAAGTTCTAGTCGGTCATGAAACTAGACATGTAAATCCAGGTCATGTCGTTTATATTCCCCCTAACCAATTGCATACCATTAGACCACGTGGCAAAGAACCTCTTCGATGGATAACAATCGCTATTGCTATTGACCCAGAATTAATACCCTCCCAATCTAAACAAAAACGTTCTGAGCAGGAACCCTATATTGCTTAAACATAAACAAGGAGGGATTGTTCAGACGAGCCTTGGATATTTAAGGAGAAACACAATGAGTACCAGCTACATTTCTTAGTAAAGGGAGTTTTGAGCTGGATGAATAATGAGAAGAAAGCGATGGCAGATAGAAATCTCTGTTTAAAGGACCTGGGGGGGATTCTACAGCTTATTGGTGGAGTTCTTGTCCTTGGAGCCCAAATTGTGATATTTTGGGCTATTCAAG
>JBHLSA010000073.1:0-8000 GCA_048882025.1 Candidatus Thorarchaeota archaeon
ATGAGCGGCTCAAGAGCCTAGGTTGGTCTGATTTCCCCTTTCGTATAGATGTTAGTCCAGAAGTATTTGCAGGTGAGAAGCGTCTTCTGGCCCCATTGACTGTCCAGTTACGAACAGGTAATATTGTGCTCATTGAAGGGGGTCGTGGAACTGGAAAGACCCACATTATGCGATGGCTAAATGATTATTTAATCCATTCAACAACGTATGTTCCACTTCTTATTTCAGAGCCTCTGGATTCCACAATTTTACGAGATGCCTTGCTAACATTGATGAGAGATCAAGTTATGCTAAAGTTCAAGACCCCACCAAGTTTAATTGACGTGTTGGTAGCAAAGGTTCGTGAATTCTATCAGCAAAGTAAGCGACGAATCGTCATCCTCATCGACGATGGCCAAAGTCTAGCTCTCACCCAAGAGGATTCGGAAAAAGAAGAGGTTGAAAAACGAAAAACTGTTCGCTGGCTTCGGGTGCTGAGCGATTTACCCTCCGTAGTGGTGTATATAACAGGTATCACGGGATTCACACAAGCCCTTACTAGCATCTTTCCTCCAATTGCGGAACGTGTAACCTTGAGATTTTCTCTTGAAACCGAGGGGATGCATGGGCTAGAGGTGTTATCGAGAAAGGAGACGGAGCAACTCATCCGAAAACGAATTGAACATTATGGAGGAAAAGGACTGACGCCTTTCACAGATGAAGCAATTGATGAAATTTACCAGCATACTCGCGGTTATCCACGAAGCATGCTTCGTTTTTGTGAAAATATCCTTTCCTTAGCCTTCCAGGAAGATACTCCGGCAGGAGATCGAATTACTTCGGATTTTGTACAATATGTTGTCAAACAACAACCAAGCCCTCCAAAGGTCACTACACTAGTTCCCTCAATAATCGATCAGGCGCGTTTTATCGAATCTAGTCCCGATTTAGACGAAGACGATTGGTTCGAAGAATTCGATGATTTAACCGCAACACAACGTGAAATTCTTGGTCTTGTAACAGAGATGAAAAGCGTGACATCTGCAATTGTAGCCGAGGAAATTGGCATCACTAAGGGCACTGCATCCAACGAATTGAAGAAACTATTTGACTTACAGAAGTTGCAGCGTCGGAAAAGTCATCGCGGCTTTGAATATACATCAAGTTAAGATTTTTTAATCCATTTTCAAGAAAATCCGCTTTACAGCTCCTCAGATTCTTACAGACACTAATGTTTAAGTGACACTTCTACTGCATTTAGATAGGAAAAAATTGCTGCCGGGACCTTCGCATGTCACACGATACTTTTGATTATCTTTTTAAAATCGTTCTCGTCGGTGACGCTGAAGTCGGGAAGACAAGTTTGACGACTCGTTTTGCTTATGGGACATTCACTGATGGCTATATATCGACACTGGGTGTTGATTTCATTGTTAAATCCCTGCCTATTAATAATTACATCGTCAAGCTTCAAGCCTGGGACACGGCTGGACAAGAGCGATATGCAGGTGTACGACCAATTTATTATCGTGGAGCAAAGGGGGCTTTATTGGTCTTTGATATCACGACACGTCAAAGTTTTGTCAATGTAGAGAAATGGTTTAATCAAATCCGGAAATATTCAGGAGCTGATGTTCCGATTGTACTGGTTGGCAATAAGTTGGACCTAGCGGATACTCGGGTTGTGAGTACTGATGAGGTTCAAATTTATACCGGCCAAAAAAACATGGTATACTTTGAAACCAGTGCGAAAACTGACTATGCAGTAAATGACGTATTCCATAAACTAGCTGAACTCATTTTAGCCTCTGAATTCGCAAAGGAAGGATCGGTTGATTAACGATTCCCTTTCTGGTCGGGAAAAGCTAAGGTGGACAGAAATATCGGAGGAAACCTCCTCAAAGGAAATCAAATTACCGAAGCGAATTTGGGAGCTACTTACACAGTACATTGTTCTTTCAGGGAGATACGATGAACATTGGCAAACAATTCACGAGCAGGCACAAAAACGAATTGTCCAATATTATCTTGAGCATGGTTCGAAATCTAGTTCACATATCCTTGATACTAATGAATTATTAGAATATATCAACGAGTTCGTTGACTACCTATTAATCTACTATGCATACTATCGAAGCACTCGCCGAAGCATGGCAACTCTTTTTGCTTCCATTGGAATTACCGATCAACACTTGTTTGCAGAGATGGTCCGAAGTGCCAGTGATCCGCGTATTAAATTAGATATTAGCAATTTAGATAGCCAAGAAATTAACTGGTTTTTAAAGCAATTTCAAGAAGAATACGACGTGGTTATTCGCCATAAAGAAAAAATGGCAAATTACCTGCCTAAACTTGAATTTGCAGTTGAACAAACCTACAGTGAAGCAATGCGAAGATTCCGTAATGTGCTTCAATATGCGATTTCTCCACAAGCTGAAACACTTCAACAGACTGGTAATATTATTATATCAAAGGCGATTGCTGAGGATGATTTGAGTCAAAAAACTAACCTTGTCGTGGAGGCTATTGAGCATTTTGTAGCTAATGCTCAAAATCATCCAGAATTCATTCTCACCGAGTCCACCGGGTATTTTGGAGTGGATGAGCTAAAAGAATTTGATGAAAAAATTACGGGCTTTAAGAAAGTTCATGAGCTCTTCAAAGAACATGTGAGCTTGTCTGCTCGTACCAAGTGGATTTATGAAAGGCACCAGATGACTCTTTTCACAAGTATTTTCGATGTGTCTCATCTCGAACTCATGGAGTTTCGAGATAAAATCCGTGCTGGTGAGCGCCTTCAGGAACTTGAATCTCATATTCGAGATTGTCAGGGTATGCTCTTGGGCGTGTCTCAAGCCTACTCTCTCTATTTAGAATATGGCGCCTATTCGCAGCAAATGCTGACTCTGGTTGATGCCTATCGGCAAATTGCTGATTTTCTTCAAAGTGAGTTGTTACAAATTCTTCATACAATGGAGCTACAGAAAAATAATCTCTATCTTGAGGTTCGTGATGAATTTCGAAAAACACTCAATGAATTACAGCAAGCACTCCTAAAAGTGTGCCCACTTGATACGACCAATAAATAATCATCTCACACAAATTCTATACAATTAATAGATTGCTATATCAGGAAAGGATTTATTCAAAAACAGATTGTCTAGCACAAAACCAGTTACATATGTGATAAACTTGCGGAGGACACCTTCATCGTTTTTTGTGTTACTTTTCTTTTTTACTGGTTTACTCATATTCTGTCTTCCACATCCCTTCTATCCGCAGTCAAATCATATGGTACACCCAAAAGCTAACTTTTTACCTTTAGCCAATTTTGGAACCCAGCCTGAATCAATAACATCACCAATTCTCCATATCTCACCAACTCCACTCCCAGTTTCAAGCCCTCCACCTGAAATTCAAGCAATCTTAAACCAAATCACAACCAATTCCTATAGTAATGAACTCACAACAGTGGCTGTAAGCATTGGTCCACGATTATACGGGACTGATGGCAATGATGAAGCAGTCGACTACATTGCCTCAGTTTTCAATGACGCAGGGTTAGAGGTTTCCTTTCAACACCTAGGTTCCGAAGGTCCAAATGTGATTGGAAAATTACCTGGTGGAAATGCGTATAATAACCAGTGTATCGTTGTAGGGGCCCATTTTGATTCATATCCCGGTTCATCAAATGGTGCCGATGACAACGGATCTGGAATCGCCGCCGTACTTGAAATGGCTAAAGCGATGTCACAGAATTTTTACAATTACACTATTCTTTTTGTTGGCTTTAATGCTGAAGAGTCTGGTCTAGTTGGGAGTAGTGCCTTTGCTTCCAAGCTCGAAAACGAAAATGTTTCTGTTGCTTTAATGTATAATTTTGATATGCTTCTTTGGGAAAGCCCGAATGCACCCTTGGATCGAAAAATCGAAATCATCCATAATGGTGGGACAAGTGAAATAGTAGCCCAAAAAGCTGCAATTCTTGGTCAAACTTGGATAGGTGCTCCTGTTCAGACGAGCTATCGACCTGGTTGGTGGATGAGTGATCATTCACCTTTTTGGGATCGGGGAATACCCGCCATCTGGTTCTTTGAATGTGACGGGTTAAACAATCCTTACATTCATAGCGATCAGGATTACTTGGGGCGGTCTGATTATTCAATTTCTCTCGGTACAGCAGCAACACAAACAGCTGCAGCTTCCTTAGCAGATTTTGCTACTATCGTTTCTGAAAATAAGGGGTTTCCACAAATTAGCTTTGTCAGTCCTTTGCAAGATAGTTTTCCTATACCCCATGACTCGGTTCCTGTAATATTAGCAATTGATGATGATTTTCAAGATGTTATAAAGGTTGAACTTTCTATAGATGATGGCCCATGGATTGATGTAACTACGGGGCTAAATACTACTCATTGTACATATTTCCTTAATGCCACTAACATGTATGGTCCCATTTCGTTGAAAGTTCGGGTCTTTGATGCTGCAGGTTGGGTTGCTACTTCTCGTTCAACCACAACCTTTGACCGTGGTGTCCAGTGTATAATTCATTCTCCTAATTCTGGTGAGTTGTTACTTGAAGGAGTTCAAAATACTATATGGATTAATGTGTCTGATATTGATGGGTATCCGATTTCTTTAGTGCATTTACGGATTAATGCTGGTTCCTGGATACGAGTCTATAGTCATCTTGGGAATCACGCTTTCTACTATAACTGGACGGTGATAGGTCAGGGTTTAGTGTCTATCGAAGCCCGTGCAATTGATGTTAACGGAAATTTAGAAATAGCAAGTATTTTGGTCACTGTTGAATCCTTTCCGCCTGTAATCTCTGATGTTTATTTTCTTCCTCTTCAGCCCTATAATACGGACGAAGTGATGATTTTAGTAAATGTTACGCAGGATAGCCGTGGGTCAGGAATAAATACAGTTCTTGCACATTTCGATATCGATGATTCTTATTGGCGACTTCGCCGGTTGGAGCAAGTTGGGGAGGATTACTATTCGGTGATGCTTGGCCCTTATCCGTCTGGAACACAGATCAGGTTCTTTATTGAAGTTCAGGATAATCTCAATCATATAGTCATTGATGATAACGATGGATTATTCTATTCATTCGCCACAATTACCAATCCTTCTAGCCTCTGGAATTACAGCTGGGCTAGCCCTTGTCGCGATTATAGTCAGCCTTTTTGTATATTTCCGACATCGTGGGCAAATCAGTTCGACTACGACAAATCGCGGATAACGAAGAATATTATGGAAATTCTGGGTTATAAAAAGCTTTTAAGCATTAGGTTCGTCTCTGCAATTCATCCTCTCGTGAAAAGTCCTGTGAGTTGGATTGTTGTGCTTAATAAAGAAAGCCAACGAGAAAGAAGGTACGCTCAACGATTCACCATAATCGCCTTTCCTGTGGCATTGCTTCTATCTATGATTCCACTTGCTATTGGTTTCTTTTCTCCTCATTTAGCATTAGTGTATCTCATTAGTGCCTATATTGTTGTATTTCTAACAATCTTTGGCATTTGTATTATTCTCTTAGGATTTTACAATCCCGTTGCCCGACGATTAGTATTAGTGGTTGCGATAACAAGTATCATCGGAGCTCTAGCGCATTATTGGTTACTAATTGAAACTCAATTTCTTGGACTCCCAGTAAGCTATCCTAATATATCTGCATATATAGCGGCTCTGGCAAATTTGGTAATGCTTGGTGGCTTTGTATTTGTAGCAATTGAACAACGAAAACGTTCATGGAAACAGGTTGCTGGCTATGTACTCATCATTCTCCTTTTCCTTATTTGCCTTCTCACAACCTATCAGATGAATCTTATCTTCAATCCTCCTATCCTTCCGGCTATCGGTACAGGTCTACGTATTTTGATAGGCTTTTGTACAGCAATTTTTGCTTGGACCTTTTATTTCAACCAAAACCCGCCAAAAGATATCATTGGTCCATTAAGCCGGATGCTTCTAGTACTCGCTAGTCTCATCCTCACAATAGGCTATACTGTTTTTGCTCTTCAATATGCTATGGGGCCTCAAGTTGTTACCACATTCTATTATGCTGGATCAGTTTCAGATAGTCTCACGCTATTTGCCATTTTCACCTTTCTTATTGCAGTCCTTTCCATTTTTACCGAGATAATGGAAAAAATGGCAACCATTCGCCCCTTATCCATCAATTATGAAATCGTCACTCGCGTAGTCCTTATCCTTTCAGTTACCATTACTTTGACCCTGATTACCACCATCGCCATCACTCTCACCAGTAGAGCACTTATGATCTATCTTCTTCCTGAGTTCTGGATAATTGCTTTACAAGCCATTGGCATGGGCTTATTCCTTAGTTTCCTTGTCATTGTCTCCATTGGCTCATGCATTACTTACTATCTTGCCCGAATATTGTACAAGCCTCTCAAAAATCTCCAAATTGAAACGACTGCCGTTACTGAGCCTGGAATCGTTTCTTACACAGAACCCTCTGGGCTCATGTTCAGTGAACTACAGAATGTATCTGATAGTTACGCTAAGCTTATTGAAGAACTTGGACGAGTTCGCGCTGAACTCCGACGGTACACCATCGTTGATCGCCGGACTGAAACCCCAACTCGTTCCCAGTTAGGAAAATTAGACTACTACCTCGCGATTCTTAATAATACCATTACTAATCGTATTCAAAGTATTCAAAGTCTCACCGAACTAGGCGAAGGAACAATCAACCAAGATGAACAACAGCAAGTCTTCAAAATGATTCGGTCAGAAATTGCTGAAATAGAATATTTAGTGAAAAGCGTTCAAATTCTCAGGATGATTGATGCAGATGCGTTACCTGCGCTATCACGAATTGACCTTTGTACAATTATCCCTGCTCTCATAAACGAACTCAAAAGACCTGATTCTGAAAAACAAAGCGAAATTAAGCTTACCCTGCCAGAAGAACCATGTCTTGTTATCGCTAATGATTTCATCCAACATGCATTCCGGCATCTACTTCAACTTGCCTTAGACCAAGATGTAGGCTCTACTACCACTATCGAAGTAAAATTCAGTAAAATTTCTGAGTATGGAATGGACTATTGGTTAACCGAAATCCTGCATCCGAAATGGGTGCTCCCTGATATTGAAAAAGTCCTCATGTTTCGAGCCGACACTGACCAACCACAAAAAGCCAACCCAAGTCTCCTTCTTGTTCCTGCACTCATTGAGCACTTCCGTGGGAAATTCCGCATCAAAAACATCGTACCTGATGATCCTCGTTACGGAACCGCCTTTCACATAATACTTCCAAGATCGACTCGAACACGCATACCACAACAAAAGAAAGAATCAGAGTCGAGCTGAACACAAAATGGCAAAAGTGATCATGATCATTTCACCATTGAAATCGTTTCGTGAGACTCTTGAGACTCTCATCCAGCAGGGTGGATATGCCATTTGCCCTGGAATTAAGGATTTGGGAAGTTTCCGTCATGCTTTGAATACTAGTGAATCATCACCCAACATTATATTACTTGACTTTTGGCTCAGTCGATCAGTTATGATAAATTTCATTAGAAGTCTTAAGCAACAAGGATTTACGGTCATTTTAATGGGAAATCTCTTCTTTGGTCGAGCCTTAGCAACTACTGAAGAGATTGGATTTCTAGAAAAACCCTTTACTTCGCAAGAACTCTATGAAGCCATTAACACCGCAACACACTAATCTCACTAAACCGGAATCAATTCACGGTTTCCAGCTAAATTGATGTAAAGGACTTTTCCCGCAACAGGACCACGATAATAACGGCACGAGAACAAACTCATAATCCGTCCTGTAAAAAACTCATGATATCCATGCTCAAAGACCTCATGAGAACGAACAATCAATTCCAGCTTGTTATGTGACATAAATTCAATGGTAACGTCTTCCCCAAATGTTCGAATGCGACTACCACGCATAGACGGCCCGAACCCTTTCAACACTTCTTTGGGATCATTCCACAGCATCTGAATTATTACTGGATTTTCAGGTTCAA
>JBHLSA010000074.1:0-7953 GCA_048882025.1 Candidatus Thorarchaeota archaeon
CAGTAGAAGCAAAGGTTTCAAGGGCATATGCTTCCCCTTCTTCCAAAATTGATCCATGTGGAACAGTAATATTTGGGAGGCTCTTGGGACCATGTAGAATGTATTCATCCAATTGGTGTCCGCTGAGATCACGAATGGGACGATATCCATAACTGCGAATAGTGTCTTCAATGATTTTTCCAAGATCCTTGCTATTGGTTTTTGGGCGGATAAGCTGAAGGGCTTTATTGAGAGCTTCTTGACTTGCTTCTACAAGGCTTTCGAGTTCAGGATTAAAGTTGACTGTTGCAGCAGTATCAGCGATATAACCATCAATATGGATACCGATATCTAATTTGACGATGTCCCCTTCGTTTATTATTAAGGCATCATCTTCAGGACTTGTGTAGTGTGCAGCAACTTCGTTAATTGAAATGTTAGTGGGAAATCCAATACCACCACCCAATTCGATGATTCGTGATTCTGCTGCTTCACAAAGATCATATGCGCGGGCACCAATTTTGATTTGAGGGAGAATTTCTTCACGAACCTGCTTTGCAATTCTTCCTGCACGACGGTATTTGTCTTCGGGCGTTTCTTCTTTTTCCTCTACGGTAGTTTTGGGTACTTCAGGAGCGTCTTCAGCAACTTCTACAGCAGTTTCTTTTACAGCTTGATCAGGTTCCTCTTCTGGTTTCTCTTTTGGTGATTTGCGTTTTGCCATCGTCATCGCAGCCTTCTAGAATATCAGCCAGTTGAACGGGGATTCTTTAAGGTTTATGTTACTTTATGAAGATAATATTCTAAATTATCACTATTTGCGAATTAACCAGAACAATTTTAGCTTTTCTGATTTAATTAACCGAACTGGTGTTCAAAAGGTGTCTGCCACTGCAAAGAACTTACAGGAGTTGCTCCGACAAATGGAGAATACAACACCGGGCATTGAAGCAAGTGCGATTGTCACCGCCCAAGGTCTACCTATAGTTGCAGCAATGCCTCAGACTATTAATGAAGCCATTGTTGCCGCGATGACCGCAGCCCTTTTAGGGGTTGCAGAAAGGGCTCTGGCTGAAATTCCGCGGGGCGCTCTTCAACAAATTACAATTGAAGCAGAGAATGGGTATATTATCCTTAAGGGGGCAGGACCCAACGCTATTCTTACCTCGCTTGTCAAGAAAAGCGCTAATTTGGGTATGATCTTTTTGGTAATGAAGCGGTTTAGTAGTCAAATCGAAACAGTACTGCAGGCCTGATTGAACTAGTGCTGGCGGCTCTAGTCCGCCCGTCGTTCACTTCATCTGGATATCAGTGTGATCAGGTTTCCTCTTCATTGCCGCCGCTTAACACAAGCAAACCACCTTACTTAAGACTTGTGAGAAGCACTTCAACATGTTGTCGGATGATTGTTTGCACTTCTTGAATCGTCTTTTCAGCATTGACTACCTTAAAACCTAAATCGTTAGCACGCTTCAGAAATATCTGTCGAACTTTTTTGAGAAAGTCTGTTTGTTCGAATTTCTCTTTGGGTTTAGGGCGCTTTTTTCTCTTAAGAGCCCGATAGGGTGTGATATCTAACAGAATAGTTAGGCTAGGTGTAAGAGCAAATCGGTTCAACTTTTGTATCCATTCTAATTCTAATCCAGATGAAGACTGATAGGCAATGGAAGATTCTACATATCTATCAGTAATGACAATCTTACCTTTTTTGAGAGCGGGGTGAATTCGATTAACAGTATTATCGATGCGATCAGCGGCGAAGAGTAGTGCATCAATGGCTGGTGGAACTGAAGGGTCTTGTAATAGCCTCCGAATTAATCGTCCAATTCTATGTTCAGTAGGTTCATGTGTTTGAACAACTGTAAGACCTTTCCTTCGGAGCCAATTGGCTAGTAATTTAGTATGAGTTGTTGTTCCACTACCATCGATTCCTTCAAGTGCAATGAATAATCCTTGGGCCATTGAACTAACTTCCTATTACTTTCGAAATGAAAATCATATGAAGGTGTTTAGAAGTTATGGAATAAAAAGGAAGTGTTGGGGTTTTCTTTAATTATGAATGTTCAACCATTATTTGCCTCATCCGTTTTTTCAATCTCACCAACCTGTGAAGTATACCAAGTTCTCAATTATGACTATCTTGACCCAGATGGGGAATATAAAAAAATTCTCAAAAATGAACAAGCCTTTCAAAATGAAACACGAAAACTTCGAGCGAATATGACGGCTTTTCTTGAGACTGAAAAAGTATACATTAACAATCATCGAGTTGAACAACAAATAATTCACGTCGATATTGGATTACGGGGTAGTTCAGATCTTCCCTATTTTCAATGGGTTATTCAGTTTCAAGGCCCTTCACAACCTAAGAAGAATGTTCTCAAAAGCGATGTGGAAGAAGAGATCACTGAGTATGATATTGAGGTACTTTATCTGTTTCCAACAGGAACACGGATTACTAGAGTAATAACACCGATGGAATATGAGATACGGGAGCCCTTATTATTGGTCTGGGCACGAAAAGGAGATAAAGTCGGCGGGCACGAAGAAGTTACCTTTGAATTCCCATCAACCGGTAATTAAACGACCACACGTATAACAGTATTTAGTACCTGGAGTAATTTGGGCATTACAATGAGGACACTTACCAGGTACGTGTTCATCTCGGGGTTTCTTTGCTTTGCTTGGCCAAGGCTGTTTTAATGCCACAGGTTTTGGAGTCCGAGCTTCACTTCCAAGGATAGATCTTAAGCCTGCAATGACACTGGTTAATTTGGTAATTTCGTCATCTATTGTTTGGAGCTGTTTTTTCACGTCTTGTTTAGATACCTCATCAATTCTTGCGCGTATTTGCAGCGTCTCACGGTCAAATTCCAATTGTTGTTTACGATTCTCTAAATGAGCTAGCCAACGATTTGCTTTTGAAATTTCAGATTGAAGTTGCTGGTCTATTTCAGCGTGTTTATTACGATATTCACTTGATAATCGGTTGTAAATTGCCTCGTCTACTTCTTTTGTGTTCTTGAGTTCTTCTAGCCGTTGAAGTCGTCCCTCTTGGATTTTCTTTTCTTGGTGAAGCTGTTCTAGGGGAGTTTGGGCTTTACTTTCTAATTCCTCAATTTCTTTCGTGATTGGAGATAATCTAGCCTGAAGTTTCTCGGTTTGTTTATTTGCTTCATTTTCAGAAAGCTCACCAACTAACTGTTTAACCTTGACCGTTTCTAACTCCTCATCAAGTGCAACTTTTTGTGACCGGAGCGTTTCCAGTTTTCCACGTAAAATTAATGCAGCTTCAACTGCAGGAGGTATGGATTCAACGTCTGTGGCTTGTTCAGTTACCTGAACCGTTTGGGCCCTAATTTTAGTTCCCTGAACTCCAGTATCTGTTGGCTTTCGTTGCTTTAAAGAGACTCCACAATAAGAACAAAAACTAGCATTGGGTTTTAGTTGTCTCCCACATTCAGGGCATTTATGACTAGACATTTTCCTCAATCCTAACTGCTATTTTGAAAGAGCAGTAACGACCTTATAAAGTCGGGCATTAGTGTAACTAAATCAGATGAAATAATATATCCCAGTAACCTGTAACAGCGTAAAAATTGTTGCTGTTATGAGAGGAACAGCCAAGTTGTCATCAAGCGGAATTGGTAATAATTCAATAATCGCTGCAATAAATGCACAAATGAACGCAGAGAGAGGAGAGATTATTGATAAAAGAACCATAAATGCAATCGTAAACCCGATTAGAGTCCCTTCAATCGTTTTCTTTGAATTAAAAGGATAATGATGTCTACCAAAGAAAATACCACCAATTGTTGATAACGCATCACCTACCAAGAACACAATTACACTGGCGGCAGCAATATATGAAAATGGAAGTAATGTGCCAAAAATCAGGATTGGAACGGTGACACCAGTGGCAAAATAGATGGGAGAAAGCACATAGCGGTTAATTTCTTCCTCACGCCCAGCCGCCAAGACCATTTTGGATATGAGGGGAATTTGCACTCCAAACTTACGAAACACTTCCGAGAGTATAAATAGAAGCGTGAGACCGCCAATAAAAATGAAAATAGGAAGATGCCAGGAAGGATAGAAAAGCCAGAGAAAAGGAATTAGAACTGCGCTTGCGTGTAATAATTGACGGAGGAGTTCTTGTCCTAATCGTCGAGGAACATGAACTTGAACAACTGGCAAAGAGATTGCAGGAAGTAACGCTCGTAAATCTGGAATTGTGACAACATTTCGAACATATCGGCGTGCCACCTGATCAGGGCGAAACCCAACAGCAATATTAGCGTACTGGAAAAGAGGAACATTATTACGATCATTTGCCACAGCAACGGTTTCATAACCCCCAAATTTGTGAAGTTCAATAAGTTCTTTTAATGCATCTTTCTTACTTTGTCCACGGCAATCAATGGCGGCAATATGCCCAGTTAGCAGTCCTTTTTCAACTTCAACTCTGATTCCGATAGCAAAATGTGCGCCAAGATTTTTCGCCAATCGTGCAACAGCAAAATCTGGGATGCCTGAACTAATAAGCACAGTAATGTGGCCTTGATTTCGGAGGATGCTGAAAGTCTCCCTAGCTCCGCGAACCAAATAAGCTTGGTCGGTCATTCGAACCAACCAATCTTTGGGAGCTCCGCGAAGAAGACGATATGCATATCGCATAAAAGAGGCAACTTCCAAGATGCGAGCTTCATAGAGAATACCAAGCACACCAAAAGCAAATGCCTTGATTAGTCCAAGTCGTGCAATTATCTGTGACAGCCAAAAGCCCCTGATTAAGGTTCCATCTACATCAAATGCAATCACACGTCGTTGTGTAGAAATGACCATGTTTTCTTTAAACAGCGTCTGTCCTTTTATCAGTAGCTACAAATTAGTTCGCAATTCTTCCTTTACTAGAAGGACAACAAAGTTTTACACTGTTCAGATACTAAAAGAGAATAAGACAAGGTGCTACAAATGCGACCATTTCTTTATGCTGATCCCACAGTTTGTGTAGGTTGCCGAATTTGTGAAGCAATCTGCAGCTTTCACTGGGAAAAGACGCTCAACCCAAAAAAATCTAGGAATCGCGTTAGAAGAGTAGATCCCGGTTTAGATGTAGTTATTGCGTGTCGGAACTGTGAACAAGCTTGGTGTATTGAAGCATGTCCTGAAGATGCATTACGAAGGAACAAGAAAGGCATCATTATTGTGAACTCGAAAAAATGCCGAGGATGTGGAGCTTGCGTGGAAGCTTGCCCCTTTGGAGCGATTTTTCTCCATCCAGAGACCCAAAAGGCAATCAAATGCGTGGCATGTGGTTTCTGTACGAAGTACTGCCCTGTGAATACACTACGCATCTTAACTGCTGAAGAATTGGCGTCTCTAAAGCAGCACCAAGTCATTCAACATGAATGTGGAGATCTACTTGAAGAATTACAAGTCGAACCAAAATCCAAAGGAGAGGAAAAATAATGGGAAGACAAGCAAGACTTGGTGGGTATGCAGGACAGATTCTTCATGTTGATGTGACAAAAGGAAAATGTAAACCTGTTCCTCTTAAGAAGGATTTTGCGCTCCGTTACATCGGAGGACAAGGATTTGCTGCACGCATTCTTTATGATAGGGTTGGACCCCAAACCGACCCATTAGGTCCTGAAAATGTCTTGATTTGGGCGACCGGGGCATTCACAGGTACATTGTGGCCACAGGCATCACGCTATGTGGTAACATCCAAATCGCCTCTCACCGGAATTTTTGGTGAAGCACACTCTGCAGGACATTGGGGACCAGAACTGAAATTTGCCGGCTTTGATACAATCATAGTTACTGGACAATCGGAAAAACCAGTCTATTTGTTAATTGATAATGGAGAAGCGCGATTGCTAGATGCTAAAGATTTGTGGGGACGAAATACAAATGAAACTGAAGAAATTATCAAAGAAAAACATGCGGATCGAAATCTCCGAGTGTCTTGCATTGGGCAAGCAGGTGAAAACCTTGTACGCTTTGCCGCAATTATTAATGATTATGATCGAGCTGCCGCACGTTCAGGAATGGGGGCTGTGGCAGGCAGTAAGAAGCTAAAAGCTGTTGCTGTCCGTGGAAGTAAAGATATTCCAATTGCCAAACCGAAACAGTATCTTGATGTAATTGAAAATTTACATCAGAAGATGCTCGAGAGCCCATTTACAATAAGTCGTGCAAAATATGGAACAACCAACTTAGTTGAATTAATGCAGGAAATTGGTCGCCTTCCTAGCTATAATTTACGTTCAGGTGTTTTTGCTGAATATCAAAAAATTAGTGGAGAGGAGATTAGAAAGAAATACCTTGTAAAACCTCGTGCGGATTATGCGTGTTTACAAAGATGTGGGCGTTATACATTGGTAAAGACTGGACCCTACTCTTATTGTGGTGGAAGTCCTGAGTATGAAAGCCAATCAGCACTGGGAAGCCGGTGTGGGAATGCTAATCTCGAATCTATTTTATATGGACATTATCTGAGCAATCTCTATGGATTGGATACTATATCGACAGGAGCTACAATCAGTTGGGCAATGGAAGCATGGGATGAAGGACTGATTACCGCTGAAGATACTGGGGGAATTGATCTCAGCTGGGGTAACCACGAATCCATTATCAAATTGATTCATATGATAGCACACCGTGAAGGGTTTGGTGATATACTTGCAGAGGGAAGTTATCGGGCAGCCCAAAAGATTGGTCGAGGAACTGAAAAATTTGTGATGCATAGTAAGAAACAAGAAATTGCTGGTCAGGAACCACGAGCGCAGAAATCCATGGGACTAGCCACTGCAACAGCTGCCCGAGGGGCAGACCATTTATATGCATTTCCAGTTTTGGATGAAGTGGGATTTGATGAAGAAATTGGTATTCGTTACGGTAAACAATTTCTGCCAGAAATTGGTGACAGGCTAGATCCAAAATACAAAGGAATCATGGTTAAAGAAAACGAAGACTTCTGTGCTCTCGTAGAATCCCTAGGAGTATGCAAGTATGGCACCCTGATTCCGCCTGTTCTGTTTTATGAGGATATCGTAGCGGCGTTTGATGTAACTGTGGGAGTAACACTTACAGAAGCGCAGTTTAGGTTAATTGGTGAACGGGTTGTGAACCTAAATCGTGCCTTTAATATTCGTGAGGGAATTCGACGAAAAGACGATTCATTACCTCGACGTCTAACCCAGACTCCTGCACCAGAGGGTCCATCTAAAGGCCAGGTCGTTGAATTGGATCAGATGCTTGACGAATACTATGACCAACGGGGTTGGCGGATTGAAGATGGATTACCAAGAAAACAAACCTTTCATCGCTTAGGTCTTGATGATGTGACCAAAAATCTTGAAAAACATGACATATTCTTACCTGAATGAAATGGTTGCCTTCGTTTAATATAAGCAAGCTTTAAATTAAGACTTATTAGATTGAATCTTAAGCGGGGCAAATTAATGCTACACGAAAAAGTTCCGCATCTTTGTTGACCTGAATAGATAGCGTGTGATTACAATATTCGAGGAGCGCATTAATCATGAAGGTTCTTGTCACTGGTCCACACCTCTCAGGAAAGAGTATGTTAATTCAACGATTAGCAAAGGGGAATATCATCAATATCCAAGCGAATGGGACTACCGTAGGACTTGATCATGGGGTTGCTGAAGTATTTCAAATCCCAATCCGGTTATTTGGAACTCCAGGCCTTGCTCGATTCAAAGTCTTACGTCGTATTATCTCAGAAGGGGCGGATGGAATCGTATTTGTTGTAGATGCGTCTAATCCGGATGGAGATGGTGAAGCGCGATACATCTGGACCGAAATCACTGATTTACTTCCTAATGTTCCATGTATCGTTGCGGCAAATAAGCAAGATCTTGTTGCAGCAAGAACACCTGATAGAATTCGACATGACCTGAGCTTTATGGTCGGAGTTCCAGTCATTCCAATTAGTAACAAAAC
>JBHLSA010000075.1:0-7905 GCA_048882025.1 Candidatus Thorarchaeota archaeon
GGTTGGTGATACGATTTCAAGGAGGGTTTTTACCGTTACGCGGATTTCTTCAATGACAGTGGCAAGCTGTGTAATCGTGTTACGAACAGATGATAGGCTTTCACTCACGAGAGTACTTGATTCCTCCGTTGGTCCTTTGTGGCGGATAAGAAAAAGCCGAACATTGGATAGAACGTCAAAGTAAATTTTTACTAATTCCTCTTCATCCCGAAACCATGCAGTAAGCGGGTTCCATTTCGAAACCCTTTCATAAAGAGTTTCCAATTGTAGGCTAAGTTCTTGACTTTCTGGAGTATCTTGGGTTTGAATAATTGCCTTCAATTGAGGGATAAGGGAAATTATCTCAGCTTTGGCTTTTACTTCCTGTGAAGTGCCAATATCTGAACCCATGAGGGCTCGATAAAGTTCTTCGAGCCGTTGAATGCCTTCTGTTTCATTCACGTTTGATTCAAGCTCCCAACAGTCTCGTTAATTATCAAATCAGTACTCGTTCCACACAGACTAACGAACTAATCCTAACCGGATTTCACGAACAGTTTGGTAATCCACAGGATATCCTAACATAGAGTAAATATCTGTGATACCAGCCCCATCAGCAAGAGCCTTTGCCCGATTGTATTCTACTTCATCCTCTATAATCCAGTGAATCATAGAGAAATCAACACCCATTTTCTTGAGTGAACTAACAAATGAAAGATTGTCAATATATACGTTGTAATCTTTGGAGCCTGGGTCAGGGAGAATGGGAGTCCATGGAAAGACTTCGATTGCCAGATTCTTGCTCATCTTGGCAATTGATTCTAAATCTAAACCCAAATTAGTTCTAGTGCCTGCTACAAATCCGCCTTCGAAATCGATTGGATACGTTGGAATCACTTTCAAACCTGCTTTAACGTCTTTGGCGGCATTTACCAGTTGCTGGACAATATCTGTCATTTTTGCTACGCGCCATTCAATCCATTGGTTATGAAGTGCTGGATTTGCTGCAGGATCTGCAATTTGGAAAGTATGTCTAAGATCAGCGTACTCTGAGAATTCTTCTCGACAAATATTACAATAACAGCAACCAGCATTTGCATATCCTAAGTTTGAGAGGAAGAGGGTGTGAACAGGCATTTCAACAATTTCTTTAATAACTGTCACCATGTGCTGGATAAATCCAGATTGATTGGGGCATACAAAAGGGGCAAGTGATTGCCCTTCAGCCGTGCATGATTTAAATTCTTGATCTGCTGCAAAGAACGCGTCTGCGAACACATTAACATACGCACCAGAACGGATACCAACCGCTTCTGTAGTATCGATAAACTCACTGAAGAACGTGGGGTATTCTTCATCGACCGGAGCAGCCTTGCTTGAATAATAGACACGCCCTGAGGTATCTTTGACAACAGCAACTACATACTCAAGATACCCGCCATAACTGGCGAAGAAATCATCTAGACTCGTTTTCAATCCGCGAGGATCCACAATTAGTGTGACACCTCGCGTAAGCAGGTCCCGTATCTCCACTGTTTCCACCTACAAGAGTAACTATACACATTGTAGTTAAAAGACTCATTAAAGTTGTGTCAACTAACCGAAAAAGGTGTCCAACCTTCGCATTCCTATAGTATCAAACCATTCAATCCCCAACGCGTCTAAGACTTGCTCAAAGGTGCTTTTCACTAAATCTTTGTATTTTGCAACATCAATATCCTGAACTTTGGCTTGTTCGACTGGTTTTACACCACCAGTCGTTTTGACAAAAGAAATAATATCGCCAGCAGTCACTTCGGTTCCTGCAGCTTCCAATTGTTTTGCCGCCTTCACATGTTGAGGTGTTGTTTTTACATAAGCGTCCAAATTTTTCGTTAGTTGTACTCGAATCGCCAAATCTTCTACTTGAAATTCACGCCGTTCTAACATGGTCAATTTTTCACGTGCTAGCTGCAGAATACGCTTCTTTGCCGAGGCAAAGCCTTCTCGATCCCGCACTTCTCGAAGAATATCAATCATCTGCATAAACGCTTCCTGAAGAAACGCGGGCGTATTCCTTTTCTTACCCGTTAAGCCTTTAATGTCGACTTGACCATCTTCTGAAACACCGAGATAGTTCTTTTTCCGCTCAGATAGGGCTACAAACCGGTATTCTTTCTCAACATCAAGTTCAACACGAAGTTCTTTTTCACTATATTCAATTAGCTGCCGTAACTGATCAGGAGTAGGACGATCTAAAAATAGACTGTCAGTATCTCCATACAAAACCGTTACTCCAATTTCCTCAGCCTTTGTAATGGTTTGCGTGATCGCATATCGACCCAACGCTGTTATACTCTCTGCAGCAGGAGCACAGTATAATGGAAAATGAGAAGCACCTAGTACGCCATAGCTGTTGTGAGTCACGATTCCATTGCTGGTTACAAACCACCCATTTCCTGTCTCAATATCAAATACAGGTTGAGGGTGTTGTTCGACTTCGATGTTCTTTACTTGGACAAGATTAGTTCCGTTGAAATCTAGTAAACCTCGATCGTACCTTGAATAAATTCTCCCTTCAGTTTCAACAACCTGTGTTATGTCTGAGTCTTTGCGGAGTGATGAATACTTACCAAGTGCGCCCAAGAGATAAAGCATATCTTTAGAAAGTTGTTGGCTTACTGTTCTGAAGCAGCGTTGTCCCAGTAAATTAAAAATTCCATCGCCCTTGAAGTACGATTCAAGTAAAGCTTCGGCTCTCACTCTATTCAAAAGGAATAACGGTATGCGTTTGTTATTAGCACAAGTTCCACATAAGGTGCTAATGACAGCCGAAAGCACATTGGAATGGACAGAAATTGCCCCATTCTCATTTTGGTTCCATGGCCAGTCTAGTTGTTGGAGAATTATTAAGATTTCACGAACGTTTTCAGGCATTTTCTCATTTGATTGAGTGATGGTGAATCTAGTTTGTTGCCCTTGACCTTTCGCAATATACCAGCCTAATAGTTGAAAGAATTCTTTAGAGAGGGGGATGTAAAGATCTTGCCAGGAATCAGAATTGTGATGGCTTTGAGAAATTTTCGCTTTAAGCAAACCCGGAGAGATTTTTCTGATCACGTCTTTTTCTTTTTCAGATAAATCAGTCCAATAAGCTTTGTATAACCTTTGGCCTTTGCGATACTTGAATTTTCTATTAATTATCTGAATTAGCTCATTAGCAGTTGATTGATTTCGTTTATAGAAGAAGTGTTTGTAGATGCTTTGTGTCATTCCAATAAGCAGATTTGAGGAATCAATGAGATCAGGTATGAAAATTCTTTCCGGAACTGATTCGGAGAAAGGCATTTGGTTACAAAGTAACAATTCATCTCCAATTTTTAATTTACCTGCTAGGATCTCATGAATTTGGACGCCTTTACCACACCTGGGTGCTGTTTGAGTTGTATAAACAGGAACAACATGGTTAGTCGTACAGCGTAGTAATCGTCCATCATTAAGAGTTAATTTGAGAACTCTTGTAGTTCCAGTTTCAGCAACTCCTTTTATCGGAACAAAAATAGGTGTGCCAAAATGCCCATTATTTGCATTCGTATCTATTGACAGAATTTCGAGTTCTTCCCAATTACGTTTGAGGGACGCGATTTCTCGTTTTTCTATTTGTCCAGTAGGAGTCCGTATAATCACTTCCTCATCAAATGGTATACATGCATTGAGGTAGACTTTGAGTGCTTGTTCGACGACGCTGTACCAGCTTCTCTGAGCAGGGGTAAGTTTCTTATCTTTGGCTCGGGGTTTGAAGTGTTCTACTCGCACATCGCGTATGAGGCCAATGATAAGGCTAGTCAGTCCTTCACGCCGAGTACATACCCAATGCGGGGTTCCAGGTACGATATTGGCTTTGCATTCGGGATGATCACAGCGGACAGTTTCATAGCTAAGATTGTAAGCTTTCATAATGCTCGGATACAAGGAAGCGAAATCCATGACCGTGACGTTGAAGTGAACTCCTTCTTTGGGTTCGACAACGATAGCACCCATGTATTTTTTTCCTTTGATGATAGCATCAGTGACGGCTTCACCTTTGAAGGCTGCAATCTCGTCTTGCCGGGGAATAAGATAGTTGTGTTGTCGATGTGAATAATAAAGAAGGCTTCGAATCCAATTGGAAACAGCAGTGCGTGTGAGATCGTGCATACCTTGACGAGATACTCGCATGAGGAAGAGAATTAGATTCATAACTAGGTCGTTATCAAATTGGGTTAATTGCATGGTTAGGCGTGCATCTTGCCAATTATATTCAACAAGTAGTGAGGCGGGAATGCGGCTTATTTGGTCAGGCAGCTCTAGTTTGCCTTCACCGAGTAAGGCTTGGCTAAGGTTTTCGAGCCGGACTTCTCGATACCGATTCTGAAAAGCGTAGATTTGGATGGAGCGATTATGGAAGAAGCGATATAAGTCAATATGCACTCCGTATTCGAGTTCAGCTTCAGGATTCCCTCGAAAACCACCACGAATTCGGATTGGTATATCTTGTTGGGGGATATCCAGTTTTTTTGCTCGATTCACAAGGTACTGGAGGTCAAAGTTGTCCCCATTAAAAGTCAATAAGAGGGGTGTGCGCCAAATTATGCGGAAAACCGTTTCAATTAAGATGCGTTCATCCTCAAATACTTCGACTTTCACAGATTCAGGAAGATTTTGGTTACTGATAGCTTTTGAATCCTGACGTAATGTAAAAACGCGACCTGTACCGACATCATCTACAATTGCAACAGAAATTATTGGTTGTGGTGCGGATTCAGGATCAGGAATTCGGTCAATGAATTCTGACTCTACTTCAATATCTAAGGCTAATCGTGGCATATAGGTTGCGGGGGTTAGAAATAGTGGGAGATATTCTTCGATGAGTTTTACGAGTTCTTTATTCGTTTTAAAAAGCTCGCGAAGCTTCGTTGCATCTTCTTTTGAAAAATCCTGGGGGGCAGGAACGAGATTACCATCTTGGACACGGTAATGCAGCCCAGGAGTTAGTGCCCTATCCATAGTATAACACTGAGTATAGCGGATATCAGCTTCCCAGCTATGGTCACGACCAATTCTTTCACGAATCGAATCTGGACGTCCGCCAATGGCAAGAGGATCTTTAGCCACAATTACAGTGTATTTTTGTTCCTTATCTTGAAGCAGATTGTATTTTTGAATTTCTTCTAGCCTTAAAAAGCCAGAGTGCCCTATCACCCCTTTCTGTTGAGAAATATCGTCTCGTGTCATATCAGTCAAACAGTAGGGGTGATGTTGGGAGTTGTCTAGCCACTCATAGACCTCTCCACTTTTTGTATTATAGATTTTTAATTTCGCAACCCCTGCATCTCCTTTGTAATCAATGTTTACCAAAACTCCAGCAGGGGCCTTGGAGGGTAATTTTGGATAATAGACGGGCTTAATTGGTTCATCCTTAATTTGCTTGAGAATCTGGTTTAGGATAGAGCTTCGTTTGCGATCCTTTGTCTGAGAGGTAGGGCTAGAGCTAGATTTAGCTTCAGAAGTTTTCATCCAAGACGAGAGGTCTGAAGGCACGTAATATCGCTTCCGAATCGATAAAGGACCATCCCCCTTTTTAGGGTTTCACCCCTTTTGATAGAACAGTCAATTTACAGGTGATTTCAGATGCGTTTCTGTTCGCTTCCACTTAAAGAAATTATCGTAACACGCTTTGAAGCCGGCGAGGACCTTCTTTCAGGCATTAACCAAGTTGTTTTGGAAAATGATGTATCAGCGGGAATGTTCTCCGTAATCGGTGCAATCGATACAGCAAATTATGGATTCTATATTCCTGCGAAGAAGGATTATACAGCACTTAACTGGGTACCTAGCAACGATTCTTCCCCAGCTTTAGAGATTCTAAGTTGTATTGGCAATGTTGCTCTCTTGAATGATAAACCAGTTGTTCACGCACATATTACTTTGGCAGGGGTGAAGGGAGAGATGATAGGAGGACATTTGTTGGAAGGATGTCGTGTCAACCCCACAGCAGAGCTTACATTGCTCAAAGCCGAGGGCAAATTGCAGCGAGAACACAATGATATGTTGAACCTGGCATTACTTTCGATTTGACTATAGTCTATGGTATAGAATGCGAGCTTCACGAAAGACATTAAATCATCGTATGAGTATTCTAATGTTCAGCGAGGTGTGATGGAACCTTGGCCTCGGTACAGCCTCCAGCAGGGTTAACTATTTCCATAAAGGAACACGAATATACTCTTCTCAACGCAGATAATGCAATTACACGGTTTGATCCACGTGGACAAATCATTGTAAATAATCGATCACGGAAATTCGCAGTCTGGGATGCAGAACTTGAGCTAAATCGTCAAAACCGTACAACACTCGGCACTGATGCCCTCAATATTGGACGATTGGATCCCTTGAGTGATTGGGAGAAGGAATTCATGATCAAAGGAATTGATTCTCCAATGCTCTTGCTTACAGAATCGATTGACACTTTTTCTGAAAGAGTGGGGATAAATAATGCTCTTGTTTTTGAGTATCAGATGCCCGTTGAAATCAGCCTGCAACTTCGAAATCATTCGGGAGCCACTATCCAAGACATCGTTGTAACAAAAGAGATGCCGCCAATCTTTAAGGACATACACATCCAGAAATCCCAAATTGGTAAGGCGGAATATGACTCAAGAGAAGGACGAATTGTGTGGACAATAAAAGAACTTTCTCCTGATCAAATAGCAGTTCAGCGGATTAGGACAAAGATTACAGCTGAAGATACCGATCCGAAATCAGGAGGTAAAGTTCATGTTACATACAAGATTTCAGATGTTGTCCGAAGTACTTTGGTACCCGTTTTACATGGATCAACAGAAATGGAGGTAAGTGTCGAGAAGGAGGAGCATCCCATGCGAGTGGGAAGCTGGCGCTGTAAAGCTGCTCTAACCAATTCCAGTGAGTTTCCAATCCGAATTCAACGGGTCCAAATTGTGCAAACGGCCCCAGATAATGACCTGCTCTATGAGGGGACACCTAACCATCGACTGGAGCCAGGAGAAGTCTGGGGACATGAATTTGAAGTTAAAGCTATTCAACCAGAATTCGATATTATTGCACTTTCCTCTGTGGAAGCCCCAATCACCAATAACATTGTAGGAACAATTGAAAAAGCGGAATCTGTTTTCCATGTTCTACGAATTGAGGGCAAAAAACGTGTTGAACCCCAGGAATTGCTAGCTTGGGAACCAGCCCCAGTAGCGGTCACATTGCAAGCTAAAAATACAGGAACCATTGATTGCGACGAAATTATATTTACTGATCCACTTCCTGCGGGATTTGAGGCTCCTGAAACCACACAGATTCGAGTTCGAGTCCAGGATAAACCAATCACGCGGAGCCTTAAGGTTGATATTCGCCCAAAGGATCGCGACTTGAAAGTTCCTCATACTTTATCAATTCAATTGCTAGATCTCACTGAACACCATACGCCAATAAAACCGGGAGATACCGTAACAGTGAATTTCATCACCATTGCACGAGCACCGAAACCCAATTATGAACACACCCTACCCGTGAAAATCGAAGCTAACACATTCCCACCAGGTCCTAAAGCTATAGCTGAGATTCCTGAATCTATTGCCCCAGTAATAAAAATTCGTTCTGTCGTTCGCAAGCTCCGAAAAACCCGAACAGTCACACCTTCTTCAGAGGAAGGCGAACTGATTGCTACTGTCACCTTTGTAAACGAAGGAGAATCGAATTTGCAGGATCCAGAGCTTCAAGATTTGATTCCACCCAATTTTGAATTTGTAGGTGTACCTGCAGGTACACCTGAGCCTAAACTTCGTGACACCCTCAATGGGACGGTTGTAAGCTGGGTTTTACCCACAATGATGAGCCGAGAGAGCTTTGTTGGGAAATATAAGTATCGTCCAAAAG